>JAJZHU010000228.1 GCA_021798375.1 Pseudomonadota bacterium
CCTCGCGTCGGCACGGAATAAATCTCCGACCGTTTCACGCATCAGGGCGCGGAACCATTGCGCCCCTGGATCGGCCGCCAGATGTTTCGGCCATCGCATGTATTCAACCAGAACCGGCAACGGAAACGCGGGCTCCAACACGCGCAGCGGCAGATTTCCGAGGCAATGATGAACCAGGCGGCTTGGCAGCGTAACGATGTGCGGCGTGCCGACGACAAATTCCGCCAGCATGAAGAAACTGGGGAGGCGCATCCGGATTCGCCGCGTGTAGCCCATTTCGAGCAACCAGGTGTCGATGACGCCGGGGGTGGCAAACTCGCCAAATTCTATCGCGGCGTGCGTGCCTTCCAGATATTCTTCGCGCGTAAGTTTGGTTCCATAAACGTTGTTGCCGCTCCACACCACCGGCACCAACGGGTCGGAGGTTAGTTCTTCCTCGGTTTCGATCGGTGCGAGTGCCGTCCGGGGCGAGATAAGAAGATCGACCTGGCCGTTGCCAAAGCGCTGTTCAGCGGAGGTGCTGACCGGCTGCACGCAAAGTGTGATGCCGGGTGCCAGTTGCGTCAGGCGTTTGCCCACTTCGGTCAACATCAGCACGGAAACATAATCCGATGCGCTGACGACGAAGGTGGCGTCGCTGGTCAGCGGATCGAACGCGGCGCGGCTGCGAGCGATGATGCGGGCCTGGCGCAATACCTCGACGACCGGACCTTGCAAGCTGATCGCCAGCGGCGTCGGCACCATGCGCCTGCCAACCATCACCATCAGATCGTCATGAAAATAATAGCGCAGGCGGGTCAGTGCGGAACTGATGGTCGGCTGCGCCATATTCAACTGATCGGCCGCCTTGCTGGCGCTGCCATGCGTCAGCAATGCATCGAGGACCACGAGAAGGTTCAAATCGAGCTGATCGACACGCATGTTTCAGACACTTCCCCAACGGCGGCGATTTCGACTGGCGGCGCCAAAATGTGCGGCGATGTTGCGCTGCAACATAACGTTCGGGCAACTTGCCAGACGATGCTATACGGCATAGATTCGGTGCAACCTCTACATCCTGGAGGCTGGATCGGCAATCCCATCGTACACACGCGACAGGTCATAACCAGTTCGGACGATGAACGAATTTAATAACACCGAGGCCCTGTTGCACGACGTGGCGAGCATTCTGGATCTGGATCCGGTGCAAGCCGGGTGCGACGAACGTTTCCTGGCGTTGCGCAATCTTGTGCGCGATATGGCCGCGCAAGGTTATCGCCGTCCGGATCCAAGCCGCGACATGCTGGTGCGGCTGGGGGAAAAATGGAGCCCGCTGCTGCTGCTGTTGCTGGATGCCGGCAGCTTTCGCCATGCCACGCTGAAGCGATTGGCGGGCGCCATCGGCGCCGATAAACGAATATCGCAGCGGATCCTGACCATGCATCTTAGAACATTGGAACGCGACGGCTTTGTATCCCGCACGATCACGCCATCGGTGCCGCCCCGGGTGGATTACGCGCTTACCGCGCTTGGCAAGGAATTGGTGGTGCAGATCAAGGGATTCATGGCATGGGCCGGCGCACATGGCGGCGAGATTCAGCGGGCGCGGACCCGGTTCGACGCGACCTGCGGCGATCGTTGAACCCCGATCTATACCATCTATCGCGGAAAACGATTGGCCTCCTGGTTGATTTGACTGGATCATGTCAGCATCAGATGCTGCGCGGATGCCCGGCATCGTTCATCGCAAGGTGAATATCAAGAAACGAGAGCCGGGAGTGAGCGCGTGCGAAGCTATCTGATTTTGAATTTGGCCAGTATGAATCACCTGCCGCTGATGGAGCGGTGGCTGCTGAGAGATCATGCGGCGGAAACATTGAGCCTGCTCGACCCCATCCTGGATCGATATGTCAGCTACCGCGCGGTGCCGGCGCCCGAGGGTGCGGACGCTTTTGCGTGCTATAATTGGCGCATGACCGAACATTGGTGGCGCGAAAGCCCGTTCCCGTCCAATGACCAGATGAATCAAGGCACCAGCCTGTCGGAACGCTGGCCGCCCGGTTACAATGAAATTCTGGGATTGCCGTCTGGTGCGGCGCGCAGCCATGCCTGGCACGGCACTCCCGGCGGTCCGAACCCCCCGGCCTTTGTCTTCGTCAAGCGCCGCATGAGCGAGGATTTCAAGGGCCGCGGATTGACGCTTGATGACGGCACTATTTTACGCTGGCTGAATGCGATCAAATATCCCGAAGGCGTGTCGGTGGAAGAAGGCGACGATTGGTACATCAATGTCCACGCGCCGGAAGTCTGTGCCCAAAAGGGGCTGAAGCGGTTCTTCAGCTCCAAGGCGATCGCACCGCACGTCGGCCCGTGGGCGCGTGTTTCAGAGCTTTGGTACGAAGATGCCAATGCATGGCATCAAAATGTGGTTGCCGAGCCGCTGAAATACACGCCGCCGCCTTGGGCGCGCCATGCGTCTTATCCATTCCTGGAGCCTTGGGTCGATTTTGTCAGTATGTTCATCCTTGAACGGCCGACGAACGATTTCAAGCGCGACTACAACGGTTACATCGTTACAGCATAGGCAAGAATGACCATGGAATACACCGTTTCGCACGATGCGCTCGGCACACATCTCGATTGGACGCACGACAGCGTCACCGCCAAGATGATCGACTGGTTCTGGAGCAACATGGAAAAGGGCTTCGTGCTGTGGCATCCGTCACAGCATGAGGCACTGGAATGGCCGGTGCCGCCGGCGCATGGCAATCTGTTGGGCGCCATCCATAACGCGCCGCAGACGTGGAACGATGGACGGCGTCAGGATCTGTATATCCGTTTTGAAAAACTCGATGATGTCGCCCCGGAAATTCGCGATGTGATCATTTATGATCACGTCATCGTCGTCGCCGGAATTGGCCTGGATCGCGCCGAGATGGAAAAGGGTGAGCCGTGGGGTTACCGCATCCACCAATGGCAGGCCACCGACGAAGGTGTTATCGGCAAATCTTCGGCCATCGGCACGCGACGCAAGGAAACGGTGGAAGAAGGCAAGGTTTGGGCGGCACATTGCGCCGAAGAGGTTGGTAACTGGGGCGTGTTCTTGCCGCAATTGTATAACCTATACCGCGTTGTCACCAACACGCGCCGCAACCCATATACGGATCTTTCTGTCGAGGGCAAGGGCCGCAACGCCGTCTATAAATACATGAAATAGGCCCACGGTTTTTCACGCACAAAAAAGGTCCGTGGTTGTTGCAACCACGGACCTTTTTTATGCGCGAAGCAAGGCTGGCCTATTTCAAAAACCGAAGCCGCCGCCATCGACGTTAAGCACCTGGCCGGTGATGAAAGCCGCCGCGTCCGAGGCGAGGAACGCCAGCGCGCCGGTCAGGTCGTCGGGCAATTCGGTGCGTGGAATGAACTGACGCGCGCGCACGCTCTCGAAGGCAATCTCGGGAAGATTTTCCGCGCTGCCGGGATGGCGCGTCAAACCGGGCGAGATCGCGTTGACGGTGATGCCGCTCCCGCCCAGCTCCGACGCCAAAGCGCGGGTCAGGCCAATCACCCCCATTTTGCTGGTCGCATAAGCCGTCATTCCCGGCGGTGGTCCCCATACCGTGCTGGAGGCGAGATTAACGATCCGTCCCCAACCGCGTTGCACCATCTGCGGGGCCAACGCTTGCGCCAGGAAAAACGGCGCATCGACATTGACCGTTTGTATCTGACGCCACAAATCCGGGGTAAGTTCGGCGAACGGCACCAAAGGCATGAAGGCGGCGTTATTCACCAGCACGTCGATGCGGCCCGCGCGTTCCAACGCCACGCCCGCCATGCGCCGCACATCGGCGATATCGGATAAATCGCTGATGATTTCAGTAACATCAACGCCGCTGGCGCGCAGTTCGCGGGCAAGATCGGTGCAAGCAGATCGGTCGGTGAGCACCAGATGATGGCCGCCGGCGGCGAGGCGTTTGGCAAACGCCCGGCCCAGGCCACCCGCGGCGCCTGTTACCAAAGCCACACGCGAAACATCGGATTTGGACATGAGAATTTCTCCCTTGGCAAATGAGCGAGGATATAAAATATCGCTCGTTGTTAACTTGATTATTCAAGCAAAAATTTGAAATTTACCTCTCCCGGCCGTACCACATTGCGCATCAAATCGATTCGCCCGGCGAGATAGGCGCGGAAATTTTCGATCAATGCCGGGGTGGCCTGTTCGGCGTAAACGTCGCTCATCCCGCCGATGTGCGGGGTTAGAATCACGTTGTCGCAGTGCCAGAAAGGATGATCCGGCGGCAGCGGTTCGGTGGCGAACACGTCGAGCCCGGCGCCGCGCAGCCGGTTTTCCCGCAACGCCAACAAAAGGGCGTCTTCATCGACAATGCGCCCGCGCGACAGATTGATCAGCACCGCATCCGGCTTCATCGCACCGATCACCGCGCTATCGATGATATTCTGCGTGTCTTTGTCATAAGGCAGCAGAATAACCAGAAAATCCGCGTTGGCGG
>JAJZHU010000229.1 GCA_021798375.1 Pseudomonadota bacterium
AGGAACCGAGCAACACGAAAGATAAGATGGATCGCACGTGCCTGCTCCCGGTGAATTTTGTCCCATCATTCCAGTGGCGATGCATGATGGCAAGGGGGCATCGACCAGCCGGTGCTGCGGTGGTTGGCGCAAAGACGGCGGACGTGTAAATTGGGCGTTGCTTGCCCGGCTTGGCTAAGGCAACGTGGTGTTTTAAAGCTGTTATCGACTGATTAAAGGTTATGGAAACAATGGACGCCGAGGTGAAGCCTGTGGAAAATGTGGGCGCGGAAACCGCGGCATCCGGGACGGCTGGCGAGGCGGCCGCATCCGGTGGCGCCGCTCCGGACAGCGCGGTGTCGGACAGCGCGGTGTCGGGCAGCGCCAGCGCGCAGGCCTCGGCCTTTCCGGCGGCGGCGGGGCAACCGACGCAGCAGGGGCCACAGGGCATTCGTTTCGATTTCAATCTGGGGGCGCGGGTGGTGTTGCCGCCGCGCGCCACGGGCAGTTGGCGCGTGCGGCTGCGCGATTTGGACACCGGAAATATTCTGTTCCAAAGCGATGTGAAAGGCGCGTTCGTAAGCTCGGCCAAGCGTTTTTACGTGCGCTTTGGTTTGGAAGTGTGGGAAATACCTGAAACGCCGGATGCCAAGGGCGCCGATCTGAAATTGGCGTTCTCGCACGAGTTGGATCTGCGTGATCAAGATGTGATGGTGCAATTCCCGGTCGGCACGCTCGGGGATATTCTGGCCTGGTTCCCCTACGCGGCGCGCTTTGCCGAGGTGCGGGGATGCAGGGTGATCTGCGCCATGTCAGGCCTGATCATTCCGCTGCTGCAAGCGGCCTATCCGCATATTCGCTTTGTCACGCACGAACAAGTGGTAAGCGAGCATCTGGCCGAGAAGGTTTATGCCACCTATTCGCTCGGGCTGTTTTTCGACGATGTCGATTGCATCTGGCAGCCGACGGATTTCCGCCACGTCGGGCTGCACCGCACCGCGGGCTATATTCTGGGGGTGGACCCGCATGAGGAGCCGCCGAAGCTGCATCTGCCCGACGATACCCGCCCGATTGCCGAGCCTTATGTTTGCATCGCGGTGCAAAGCTCAACCCAGTGCAAATACTGGAACAATCCTTATGGCTGGCGCGAATTGGTGACGTTTCTGAAAGCGCGCGGCTATCGGGTGATTTGCATCGACCAAAAACCGGTGCATGGCACGGGGCTGTCGTGGAATTATATGCCCCACGGGGTGGAAGACGAAACCGGCGATCGGCCGTTGACCGAGCGGGCGCGGTGGTTGAAGCATTGCGAATTTTTTGTCGGCTTGAGCAGCGGTCTGGCTTGGCTGGCGTGGGCGGTGGGCGCGAAAGTGGTGATGATCAGCGGCTTCACCCATCCGACCAACGAATTTGAAACGCCCTACCGGGTGATCAATTGGCACGCCTGCAACAGTTGCTGGAACGATCCCAAACATCGGTTCGATCACAAGGATTTCATGTGGTGCCCGCGCCATGTGGGCACGCCCCGGCAATTTGAATGCACGCGCCTGATCACCTCCGAGCAGGTGATTTCCATCATGAAGAAAATACCTGATCTGCGGGTCGAAGGCGGCGAGAGTGTGTTAAAATAAACAAGTTAATCTAAGGCAAGTATCTTCTTTTTGTGAACAAAAAGAAGATACTTGCCTTTTCTTCCGTGAGGCGTCCCATGCCGATCATCGTGCCCTCCGGTTCGCGCTTTCGTCTGGAAGCCCTGTTTCGTCCGCAATCCGTCGCCGTGGTGGGGGCGGATACCGAGGCCGGGCAACTGGCCTTCGCCAATCTGCTGCGCGGTGGTTTCAACGGCCCGATCCTGCCGGTGGCCGGGGTGGCCTCGGTGGGGGGGGTGTTGACTTATCCCGATGTGGCCTCGCTGCCTTTGGTGCCCGATCTGACCCTGCTCGCGGTGGAACCGGCGTTGGTGGAAGCGGCGTTGATGGCGCTGGGGAAACTGGGCGGCCGGGTGGCGATTGCCTTGGGGCCGGTGCCCGAACTGGCGCGCATCGCGCAGGCGGCGGGGGTGCGGGTGTTGGGACCGGGCTCTTTCGGCGTGGCGGTGCCCGAGATCGGGCTGAATGCCTCGCTGTCGCATATTCCGCCGATGCCGGGGAAATTGGCGTTTGTCACCCAATCGGCGGCGCTGGGGCGCGCTGTGCTCGATTGGGCCGAACCGAATGGGGTGGGATTCAGCCACATCATCGGCGTCGGCGGCAATGCCGACATGGGGTTCGGCCTGATCCTCGATTGGCTGTCGCGCGATGGCGGCACGCGGGCGATCGTGCTGGATATTCGCTACATCCGCGACCGGCGGATTTTCTTCACCGCGGCCAGGGCGGCGGCGCGAATGCGCCCGGTGGTGGCGATTCGTGCCGGCAGTTGGGCGCGCGATCCCACCGGCCGGGCGGGGTTGGTGTTCGAGGCCGCGTTGCGCCGCGTCGGCGTGCTGCCGGTGCAACGGCTCGATGACGTGTTGGCGGCGGCCTTGACGCTTTCGCGCGCCAAGCCGGCGCGAGGCGACAAATTGGCCATCGTCACCAACGCCACCGGGCCGGGCCAATTGGCGGCGGATGCGGCGTTGCGCGGCGGGGTCACGCTGTATGTGCCGCCGCCCGAAATCGCCGTCATGCTGGATAAATTGCTGGGCGCCTGGGTGACGGAAGAAGGCATGGTTTACGCCGGCTGGAACCAGCCCTCGCGTCTGGCCGAGGCCGCCTCGGTGTTGGCCGGATTGCCCGATGTGGGCGGCATATTGGTGGTGCTGACCCCCACCGGCCCCGCCGATCGGGCCGCCATCGAAGGTCTGATCGCCTGCGCGGGCACGGCCAAATTGCCGCTGCTGGTATGCGCCATGGGCGAAAGCACCGGGGCCGGCCACCGGGCGCGCCTGGCCGAAGCGCATTTGCCCGCCTTCGCCGTGCCCGAACAGGCGGTGCAGGGCTTTTTGCATCTGCTGCAAGACCGTCGCAACCGGGCGGCGGCGCGCGAATTGCCCGGCAAGCTTGTGTTGGAGGTCTCGCCCGACCGCGACAAGGTGCAGGCGATTCTGGCGCGGGCCGAGGCCGCGTTGCCACCCGAGGATGTGCGGGAACTGCTCGCGGCTTACGGCATCGATGTGGCGCATTGGTCGTCGCGGGTGGTGGTCGAGGTGCTGGACGACGCGCTGGTGGGGCCGGCCATCGGCATCGGCACGGCGCACGAGAAGATGGATTATGATCTGTTGCCGCTGAATTTGCCGCTGGCGGAAAATCTGGTGGCGCACCGCCCGGCGGTGGACCGCGCCATGGCCGCCGAACTGGTGCGGATTTCGGCGCTGGTGGTCGATTTTCCCCGCGTCGCCGGGCTGAAGCTTTCACGCGGCGAGGCCGTATTGACGCTGCGGCCCGCGGGCGAAAAGGCGTTCTTCGCCCTGCCGCCCTATCCCGAGGAACTGAGCGAGGAATGGCACGGCCTGGTGATCCGCCCCATCCGCCCCGAAGACGCCGAAGCCCACGCGGCGTTCTTTGCGCGGCTTGGGCCAGACGACGTGCGTTTCCGGTTTTTCACCGCCTTGCGCTCGCTGAGCCCCGAGGAAATCGCGCGGCTGACGCAAGTGGATTACGACCGCGAAATCGCCTTCATCGCCGAACGCGGGCCGGGGCAAACGGTGGGCGTCTCGCGCCTGGTGCGCGATCCGGCCACGCAATTCGCCGAATTCGCCGTGATCGTCGAGCCCGATGTGAAAGGGCAGGGCATTGCACGGCGACTGATGGAAAAATTATTCGCCTGGGGGCGGGAACATGGGGTGGTGCGGATTACCGGGCAGGTGCTGGCCGATAATCGGCCGATGCTGGGGTTTGTGCACAGAATGGGGTTCGAGGTGAGGCCGATCCACGATGACCCGGGGGTGGTGGAGGCGGTGATGGAGATGTGAGGGGGGATGTAGGATGTAGGATGGGTGAGCGCAGCGCTACCCATCAATCATGAGTTGGTGCTGGGCGTGTGGCGATGGGTAGCGCTGCACTCACCCATCCTACGTTTTATTTTAATAATTTTCGCATCAAAAACGATAATTTGTTTTACGTGCCGCCCAAAACGGTCAAAGTTTTTTGCCATTTCCTTTTGCTCACAAAAGAAACCCCTAAACCTTCACCTTCGCCTCGATCCGCTCCCAAATCGCCTCGGCCAAATTCGTCCCGTCAAACCGCGCGATTTCCTGCAATCCGGTAGGCGAGGTCACGTTAATCTCGGTCAGATAATCCCCGATCACATCAATCCCCACAAAGATCAGCCCTTGTTCACGCAACAATGGCCCGATGCGTTCGCAGATCTCGCGGTCGCGGGCGGTCAGTCCGATCGCTTCGGGACGGCCGCCCACATGCATGTTGGACCGCGCCTCGCCTTCGGGCGGCACGCGGTTGATGGCGCCCAGCGGTTCGCCGTCCACCAGGATAATCCGTTTGTCGCCCTGGCGCACCGCGGGTTCATAGCGT
>JAJZHU010000230.1 GCA_021798375.1 Pseudomonadota bacterium
TCGCCACTACCATCGCCGTGATGCAATTGGTGGAACAGAATCGTTTGCAGTTGGATGCGCCGGTGGCGTTTTATTGGCCCGCGTTCGGTGCGCACGGCAAGCAAGACATCACGCTGCGGCAATTGCTTACCCATACATCGGGTTTGCGGCCCGATATTGCCGCGGAAAATTGGTCGGGCGAAGCTGCCGCGCTGCAATTGATCGTGCGCGACCATCCGATTCATCCGCCCGGCAGCGCGTTTCTTTATAGCGATCTGAACTTCATCGTGCTGGGCGCGTTGGTCGAAAAAATCAGCGGTCAGAGTTTGGACCAATATGCGGCACAGCATATTTTCGCGCCGCTGGGGATGCGCGATACCGGCTTTCGCCCCGATGCCGCCTTGCGGCCGCGCATCGTGCCGACCGATGATGTGCAGGCAGGCCGGGTGCAAGATCCAACAGCGGCGCGCATGGGCGGTGTGGCCGGCCATGCCGGGGTGTTTTCGACGGCGGACGATCTGGCGCGGTTGGCAAAAGCGTTGCTGAATGGCGGAAGTTTGGATGGGGTACGGATTTTGCGGCCCGCCACGGTGGCGCTGATGATCCAGCCGGAAATGCTTCCTGGCGGCGTGCGGCGGGGCTTGGGATTCGATGTGGCGTCGGAATATGCCGATGGGTTTGCGCCCTATTTTGGTCCGCGTTCGTTTGGTCATACCGGCTACACCGGCACGGCGCTGTGGATCGACCCCGATACCGGCACTTTTTTGGTGATTCTCAGCAGCCGCCTTTATCCAAACGATCACGGCACTGCGTTGCCGCTGCGCCGTCGCATCGCGCAATTGGTGGGCGAGCAATATCGTCCGCCGATGTTGCCTGGCATCACGGTGTTGGAAGATCAGCAATTTGCGCCGCTGGTAGGCAAGCGTGTGGCGATTCTTACCAATCAAACCGGGCAGGATCTGGCCGGGCGGCGCGATATCGATGTGCTGGCGGCGGCGCCGGGGGTGACGCTTGCGAAAATTTTCACGCCCGAACACGGGTTTTACGCCAATCGAGAAGGGCGCATTGAATCGGGGGTTGATACGGCCACCGGTGTGCAAATCATCAGTCTGTATGGGACGAATTTGCATCCCAGCGCGCCAATGCTGGCGGGGTTGGATGCGGTGGTGATCGATCTGCAAGACGCCGGGGTGCGGTTTTACACCTATCCCAGCACGGTGGCCTATATGATGCAGGCGGCGGCGCGCAGTGGCGTGAAAGTGATCCTGCTCGACCGCCCTGATCCGATCAATGCCAGTGTGGTGCAAGGTCCGATGCTGGACCCCGGTCTGCTGTCGTTCGCCGGCTATTTCCCCATGCCGCTGCGGCCGGGCATGACGATGGGCGAACTCGCCACGATGTTCAACACCGAAAATCATCTCGGCGCGGATCTTGCCGTGATCCCGATGCAGGGTTACGTGCGCGATAGTTGGTACGATCAAACCGGGCTGGATTGGATCAATCCATCGCCCAATCTGCGTTCGCTTACCGAGGCCACGCTGTATCCCGGCGTGGGGATGGTCGAGGCCGCCAACGTCAGCGTGGGGCGCGGCACGGCCACGCCGTTTGAAATTCTGGGCGCGCCGTGGATCGATGGCGCGGTGCTGACGCGTTATTTAACCAATCAAGCCATTCCCGGTGTTGCCTTTAGCCCCGTATGGTTTACGCCGCAAACCGATGCTTATCGCGGCCAGCTTTGTCACGGCGTGCAAATCACGTTGCTGGATCGCGATCGTTTGGACGATGGAAAATTGGGATTGGAATTGCTCCACGCCTTGCAATATTTATATGGCGCGCAGTTTCACGGGGCGGCGACGGCTGGCATGGTGGGATCGCGCGCATTGGTGGCGGGGCAGGGGGCAGAGGCGGACGGCGTTGATAAATTTATGCCGATCAGAAACAGATATTTGATTTACCAGGAAAAATAATTATCGCGGCGCCAAACTTACGTGATCCACGCCGATTTCGCCCTCGATCGCCCCGCGCTCGGATTTCAGGCGAATTTCCAATGGCTCGCGGGCCGATCCAACCACAACGTCGATTTCGGCGCTGAACAGGCCGGGTTGGGTCAGGGTGAACTTGCCGCGCCCCAGCATGTGCGTGCCGTGCAATTCGATCGCCATTTCGCCGTGGCGGCAAGTGGGGGCCACCGCCAGCCGCACGGCAAGCCGGGCGGGGCCGGGGGAGAAGCCGATATAGGGGCCGTACGCCAGGGTGCGGGCGGGGCCGGTCAGTTCGATCACGCGCGGCAATGGCTGATCAGGGTGGTCGCCGTCGAACAACAGCGCGCGCGGCCAAATCTGGCTTTGCCGCTCGGCGTGGCGGGCATAGGCCTGGGCTGCGGCCAGCAATGTCTCAATTTCGGCGTCAGATACGGCGGGTGGCGGCGGCAGCAGATCGACGGCGGGCAGGCCGCAATGGGACAAAATTTGCGACGGCTCGCTGTGGTGATCGACCCATAGCACATCGACCCCGGCGAGATCGCCCATCGCATACAGCGCCGCCGCCATCTGGGCCAATGTCATCGTGTCGCGCGCACCTGCAAGACTGCCCATGCACGCCACCACCCGGAATTGTCCGGCCCGCGCCCCTGCTGCCAGTTCGGGCGAAAGATGATGCGCACAGCGCAATTGCGTGCCGGGGACTTGTTGCAGCCCCGCCCGCACCCAATCGAACAACGCTCCCGGCAATCCTACCAGCAATAGGTTCATGATGCGGGGTTATCGGGGCTTGGCGGTGGGGTCAATGTGAAACCGCACCCGGCCCATGATAAGGTCGCCCAGCCACGGCGGCAGCAGATCGGCCATGCGCAGCAAAACCCCCAAGATCCATGGCAGCGTGATGCGCGCCTGGCCGCGGTCCAACCCGCGCTTGATGCCCCGCACAACCTGATCCAGCGTAAGGCGGAACGGTTGCGGGCCTTTGAATTTCACCGACATCGGGCTTTTGAAAAAACCAGGCGCCACCACGCTGATTTTAATGCCCGAGGCCGCCACGGCGCCGCGCAGGGATTCGCCGTAAAGCCGCACGCCCCCCTTGCTGGCGCAATAGGCCGGGCTATCGGCCAGGCCGCGCAGACCGGCCACCGAGCCGATCAACGCCACATGCCCATGCCCGCGCGCCTGCATCAGCGGCAATACCGGGATCACGCTGTTCAGCACGCCGCCCAGATTGATGTCGATCACCGCGCGCGCGGATTCCAGCGTTTCCAAACTGCCGTCCGCCGCCGTGCCGCCGGTGATGCCGGCATTGGCGATCAACAAATCGATCGGGTGGGCGCGATCCTGCGCGGCGATGAAATTCTGCATCGCGGCGGCGTCGGCGACATCGATGATGCCCGTGCTTGCCGTGGCGCCCAGGGCGCGGACCTGGGCGGCGACGGCGTCGATCCGGCCGCGGTCGCGCCCGGTCAGGATCAGATGAACATTGGGGGCGGCGTAGGCCAACGCGAGGCCCGCGCCAAGGCCGCTGGAAGCGCCGGTAATCAGGATGTTGCGGGGCAATGACATGGGCCGATTAGAGGCGTTTGCGCGCGCGGCGGCAAGAGCCCACGCGCTTGACAGAGGGGGCGCTATGCCCCGAGTTAGCCGGGTGGAAAAAGGATACAACCATGCGCGTTGCGTTGCTTACGCTCGAAGCCTTGGCCTCGGCCTCCCCGGTGCGGCATTTTATCGCGCGGAACGCCGATAAGATCACCATGGTGGCGCTTTCAGACCCCTATCGTCCGCAGGCGGGCGGGTTTGCGGGGCAGGCGATCAAGCTGATCAAACGCTCGGGCGTGCGGATCATTCCCTATTTGCTGGCCAATTTCGTGCTGCCGCATCTGGGGCGGTTGTTTGTGTGGAACGCCAAGGATCCGGGGCAACGGTTGATCGCGCCCCTGTGCCGCGATCTGGGGATTCCGCTGTCCGTCGAGGCGGACATGAACAGCGAGGCGTTCCGCGCCAAATTACGCGCCAGCGGGGCGCAGGCGATCCTCACCTTTCATTGCGATCAAATCCTGGGCGCCGAGACCATCGATTGCCTGGAACATGGCGGGCTGAACGTGCATTGCGGCCTGCTGCCCGATCATCGCGGCCCGGTGCCAACCATCCACGCGCTGCTGGAATCCCCGCCGCGCTTCGGCATCACAGTCCATCGTCTGGTGCCGAAAATCGACGCGGGCGGGATTTTGGTGCAGGTGGAATTGAAATTGCCGCCCGGAACTTCGGCATTGTCGGCGGCCAGATTGCTGCACGAGGCCGCATTGCCGTTGTTGGAAGATTTGTTGGCGGATCCTGCATCGTGGCAGGAACGGCAGGTGACGGCGAAGGTCTATTGCCCGTTTCCGACGCCTGGGCAGTTGCGGGGGTTGGCGGCTCCGGCGGCGGATTGGGGGGATGTGGCGGAGGCGTTAAGGACGCCGATTTAGGGGGGGG
>JAJZHU010000231.1 GCA_021798375.1 Pseudomonadota bacterium
CTACCCGCCGCTTCGCCGAAAGCGCGGGCCGCGCCGTGTTCTTGCAAAATTGCGCGCCCTGCCATGGCCAAAACGCCACCGGCCAGGCCGGCCTGTTTCCCAATCTCGCCGACAACGACTGGATCTGGGGCGGCAAGCTCGACGATATCTACACCACCTTGCAACACGGCATCCGCAACGACGATCCCGACAGCCGCGGCACCATCATGCCAAGTTTCGGCGCCGACGGCATCCTCACCGCTCCGCAGATCGATCAGGTTGCCGCTTACGTGCTAACCTTGCGCGATCCGGCGCAAAACACGGCGCGCGCCAAATTGCCCGGCGCCCAGATTTTCGCCGATAATTGCGCCAGTTGCCACGGCGATCAAGGCCAGGGTTCGCATGATTTCGGCGCCATGGCACTCAACGGTCAGGTCTGGCTCTATGGTTCCACCAAGGCCGACATCATCCGTCAGGTCACCAAGCCCCGCCTGGGCGTGATGCCCGCCTTCGGCAAACGTCTCGATGATGTCACCCGTAAATTGGTCACCGTTTACGTTCACACGCTGGGGGGCGGTGAATAATGGCCTGTTCCCCGCCCAATGCGGTCACGGGGCGGATCCGGCGGATCAAGGACATAACAGCGGCCATCTTGCTGGCATTGTTCATTTTCCCGCCGTTCTTGCGATGGGATCGGGGGCCCGGCGCCCCGTCTCAGGCGATTTTGTGCGACATTCCCGGCCGCCGTCTGTTGGTGTTCGGCGGCGAATTCATCCTGCGCGATCTGCCGATTTTGCTGGCAATCTTGATCGGCTGCACCGCGCTGTTGTTTCTGGTCAGCGCCGTCGCCGGACGCATCTGGTGCGGCTTTGCCTGCCCGCAAACCCTGTGGGTCGATATTTTTTTCCGCGTCGAACGTTTCATGAAGCGCCATTTGCGTGGCAATCCGCTGCTGATCGAACACGCTTCGCGGGCGGTCCAATTGCTCATATCGGCGCTAACCGCTTTCATTTTCCTGTGCTGGTTCCAGGATAGTTGGAGCCTCCCCGCCTTGCTGCTCACCGGCACGGCACCCCCGGCGGATTATATCAGCCTACTGATCGGCGCCATCACCACCATGCTGCTGGCCGCCCATGTGCGCGAGCGCTTCTGCATCAACATGTGCCCCTGGCCCCGCTTTCAGGTCGCGTTTGTCGATGAACAAAGCCTGGTCGTCACCTATGATTCCGGCCGCGGCGAACCGCGCGGCAAAAAACGCCTGCCACTGCGCCCCGATCTGCTCGCACCCAACCCGTTGGCCTTCGCCCTCGATGGTGTTGCGGGCATGGCCAACGCCCCGGTCTCGCGCGATTTGATCGCCATGGCGGCGATGGAGGCAGGCCTGCGCGGCGATTGCGTCGATTGCACCCGCTGCACCGCCGTGTGCCCAACCAACGTGGATATTCGCCAAGGTTTGCAAATCGGCTGCATCGGTTGCGGCTTGTGCGTCGATGCCTGCAACGATGTGATGAAAAAATTGGACCGCCCGCTGTCGCTGATTCGCTTCTCCACCGAATCCGGCGCGCCGGTCAAAGCCTTCGTGCGCGCCAAGACAATTGTCTTCGCCAGCCTCGCCGTCGTGTCGCTCGGCGCCGCCGGCTTTGCCGTCACCCATCATGACAACACCGAATTCACCCTGGAACCCGATCGCACGCCGATCTCGCTCGCCAATGGCGATGTGCGCAACGACTATCAATTGCATTTGTCGCTGCATGGATCGCAAGACACCCGCGTCAGCATAGAAGCGATCGGCCTGCCCGGCCTGCAACCACGCATCGCGGGAACCGAAGCCGCGACCATCGACGCCGCCCCCGACGAAGACGTGCAGGAGCGCCTGGTCGTCACCGCACCCGCATCCGATCATCTGCAAGGCCGCGCGCCGTTCGTATTTCGTTTGATCAACGACGCCACCGGTAAAATTCTGGCCACACGACAGACATTCTTTTGGGCGCCGGGGAGCGAACAATGACACCACCCGTCACACGTAAAAGCCTGTGGATTCCGGCAACGATCATCGGCTTTTTTCTGCTGCTGATGGTCATCGAAGGCAATTTCATCGCCATCGCGGTAAGCCACCAATCATCCGTGGTAAGCGACGACGCCTACGAGGCCGGTCTGCACTACAACAAAGTGTTGCGGGAACAAGCGCGCGAAAAAGCGTTGGGCTGGAATCTCGCCATCGCCTATGTCCCGGGCGGCGCCTTGTCAGGCACCGTGCAGGTGGCGCTGAAGAACGCAAACGGCACGCCGCTCGATGCCGCCTTTGATGCCACGGCCGAGCGCCTCACCGATCACTACCAGTCCGTGCCGCTCACCTTCGTCGATGGCCGCGCCGCGTTGAAGGTGAATGTGCCGGGCCGCTGGATCCTGCGCGTGATCGCCCATCGCAACGGCGACCAGATCGAGCGCGAACAAGAAATCTTCGTGCAGCCGTGAATAATATGATCGCCAATGAAATTCCCATCGGCAGTTTCGCCCGCGCCGCCCAGGACGGCACGCAGCAGATCGATTTGCTGGTCGAGGGCGCCTATTGCGCCGCCTGCATCGGCGCCATCGAAGCCGCGGTGCGGGCCGATCCCGCCGTGCGTTCGGTGCGGCTCAATCTCACCTTGCGGCGGCTGTCGATCACCTGGCGCGGTGTGGCCGAAGACGCCGATCGTCTGGCGGCCCGCGTGCGCCGCGCCGGCTACCGTGCCGTGCCGTTCCTGCCCGATGCCCTGGCGGCGGCCGACGACAACGAGGGCCAGCGTTGGCTGCGCGCCCTCGGCGTGGTGGCCTTCGCCGGCAGCAACGTGATGATGCTGGCCATCGCCGTTTGGGCCGGGCAGGCCCAGGACATGAACCAGGCCACGCAATATCTGTTGCAATGGCTGTCCGGCGCCATCGCCATCCCGGCGGTGATTTACGGCGGGCAGCCGTTCTATCTCTCCGCCTGGCGCGCCCTTCGCCTGGGCCGCACCAACATCGATGTGCCAATCGCGGCGGCGGTACTGCTCACCACCGCGATGAGCCTGGTCGAGATGCTGCGCCACGGCCCCAACGTCTATTTCGACAGCGCCCTGGCCCTGCTGTTCGTGCTGCTGATCGGCCGCCTGCTCGATCACCGCGTGCGCTCCCGGGCGCGCGGCGCGATCGAGCAATTATTGATGCTGAAAGCCCGCGGCGCGTTGGTCCGCCGCCAAGACGGCACGCTTGAAGCCGTTCCCGCCGATCAGGTTCCCGTCGGCGCCCTGGTGCTGATCCGCCCCGGCGAGCGCGTGCCCGCCGATGGCGTGGTCGAACATGGCATCTCCTCGCTCGATGGCTCGATTGTCACCGGCGAGACCATGCCGGTGCTCGCCCGTCCAGGCAGCCCGCTTCTTGCCGGCATGTTGAACGGCGGCGGCGCGCTGGAATTGCGTGTCAGCGTCCCCGCCGAACAAAGCCATCTGGCCGAGATCGTGCGGCTGGTCGAACAGGCCGAACAAAAACGCGGCAAGGTGATGCTGCTGGCCGATCGCGTCACGCGGATCTGGACCCCGGTGATCCATCTGCTGGCGCTCGGCACCTTTATCGGCTGGATGCTCACCGGCCACGGCATCTTCGCCGCCCTGGTCGCCTCGGTCAGCGTCCTGATCATCAGTTGCCCCTGCGCCCTGGGGCTGGCGGTGCCGACCGTGCAAGTGGTGGCCACCGGCGCCCTCATGCGCGCCGGCGTGCTGCTGCGTTCGGGCGACGCGCTCGAACGTCTGGCCGAAGTGGACCGCGTCGTGCTGGATAAAACCGGCACCGTCACCGAAGGCAAATTGCAATTGATCGCCCTGCCGCGCGACCCCGACGCCGGACCAATCGCCGCCAGCCTGGCGGGCGCCAGCCTCCATCCCGCCGCCCGCGCCATCGCCGCCTGCTTCCCCCATGTGCCCCCGCGCCTTGATGTGGTGGAAACACCGGGCGAGGGCCTCGCCGCCGGTAAAATCCGCCTGGGCAGCCGCGCTTTCTGCGGCCTGGATCCAGATCCGCTCGCCGGCACCGAGGTCTGGTTGACGCGCCCCAATGCACCCCCCGTCTGCTTTCCGATGGCCGATCGCGCCCGCGCCGACGCCGCCGCCACGGTGGCCGGGCTGCGATCCGCTGGGTTGGACATCCGCCTGCTGTCCGGCGACGCCCCGGACGAAGTGCAACGCATCGCCCGTGAAGTGGGCATCGCCGATGCCTGCGGCGCCCTGCGTCCGGCGGCAAAGCTGGCCGCGCTGGAAACCTGGCGCGGCGAGGGCCACAAAGTCCTGATGGTGGGCGACGGGCTGAACGACGCCCCTTCGCTGGCCGGCGCCACCATCTCCGCCAGCTTCACCCATGGCGCTTCGGCCTCGCAGGCGGCGGCGGATTTGATTCTGCCGGGCGAAAAACTCGGTGCGCTGCTGGTG
>JAJZHU010000232.1 GCA_021798375.1 Pseudomonadota bacterium
GCCACGCCGCTGCCGTCCCCCTGGTGACAGGCGGAGCAGAATTGCAGATACGCCAACCCGCCGGGAGTTTTATAGAGAGCGTCGCCGGCGATCTGGGCCGCCGGATTTGGCTTGGTCGCGGTGGGCCGCAGGCTGCCCAAATAGGCCGCCACCGCGTTCAAATCATCCGCCGTGAAATATTGTGTGCTAACATGCACCACTTCCGTCATGCTGCCATAGGCGGCGGCATGGCGGTTGAAGCCTTTCCCAAGAAAATCAACCATCTCCGGCGCGCTCCACAGGCCGCGCAAGCTGGGAGCATACCAATTTTCGATGACCGCCCCCGCCAGAAAGGCCTCCCCTTGGGCAGATTGACCATCGGTTGCCTTTTCCTGCATCCCCAGACCGCGGGGCGTGTGGCAGGCGCCGCAATGCCCCAACCCCTGCACCAGATAGGCGCCCCGATTCCATTGGGACGATTGCCGCGGATCCGGCTGATAGGCCGCTTCGTTGAAAAACAGCTTGTCCCAGAACAGCATGCCAATGCGCATACTGAACGGCCACATCATCCGGGGTTTCCTGTTGGCCTGTTGGACCGGGGCAACGCCCGCCATCATATAGGCATAGAGCGCCTTCATGTCCGCGGTGGTGACTTTGGCATACGAGGTGTACGGCATGGCCGGGTACAAATAGGCGCCCGTGGCCGAAACCCCGCGGCGCACCGCCCGGTCGAACTGGTCGAAGCTGTAATTGCCGATGCCGGTTTGCTTGTCGGGGGTGATGTTGGACGCATACACCACGCCAAACGGTGTTGGCATCGGCCGTCCGCCGGCGAAAGGCGTGCCCCCCGGGGTGGTGTGGCAGGCGGCGCAATCACCCAGACGGGCAATATACGCACCACGCGCGATGACGTTGACGTCGGTTTGCGCCCTGGCGGCCATCAGGGATGGCGCCGCCAGCATGGCCAGCGCACAGATCAGACGCAGCAAACGAATCGTCATGACGTTGCCTCCGGAAGCTGTCGGCATCAATCAACAGGATCGATCACGTAATGTTCCCTGGCCTGCAACCACGCCACCTCGCCAAATCCCGACGGGACAATATCGGCCTCGCTGACATGATAAAGATCATGGAAATTAACGCCCTGTTCGCGCAACGTGTTGTTGCACACCTCAAAGCGCACGCCCTTGGCTTTCAGCGCGTCAATCTGCTTGCGGGTGGCGTCGTCGGGGGTTTCCAGAAAGGAAATTCCCTTGGCGTACATCACAAAGGTGACAACAAATTTGCCTTTCCATTGCGCGCCGGCGTCAATGGCGTTGGCCACGTTGCGCAGCTTCATTTGTTGAATATTGTGATCGTTTGTGGTCAGCGGCACCACGATGCGCACCTCGCCGTAAGGCGCGTGCTGCACGTGGGGCGACACGTAAGCCGATGCAGCGGCGGGCGCCACTGTTTGGGCCGCCGCCAAAACAGGCATACAGGCCACCGAGGCCGCCAGCAGAGCATATTTGAGAGTGTAACGGGCCATCAGACGTTTCCTTTGTGGTGTTTGTTACGGCTTTGCGTAGGGCTTGAAGCCATATCGTTCAAATATTCCCATGGCGATGGGAGATTGCAGAAAATCGACCCAGGCTTTGGCCGCCGCCGGGTGCGGCGCATTTTTCAACACACCGGCGAAATAGCCGGCCACGATATTTTGCCGCGGCGGTATCGGCAGATGGGTAATGGGATGACCAACAGATTCCTGAAAAATCGCCTCCGACTTCCATGTTATGCCCGCATCGGCCTTGCCCTGCATCAAATAAAGCGGGCTCTGGCGGTGATGGATGCGAGTCAGAATGGTCTCGCCGTTCTTCACCTTGGTATCGTATATGGCCTTCACCAAATCAGGCCCGCCCGCCTTGGCCAACACAAGCTCGATCTGCCTGCCGATCCCCTCAAACACCGGATTGGGCATGACCAGCCGCACCCCAGGCCGGGCCAGATCGGCCAGTGACGTGATGCGAGCCGGGTTGCCAGCCGGCAGCATGATGGCCAAATCATTGGTGACATAGGGCATTGCCGGGCCGGCCAGCATCCCCTTGTCGGCCAATTGTTGCACGCGCTTTTCACCAGCGGCATATACATCGGGCTTCACCGTCCAGGTCATGTTGCCGACCGTGATGGTGCCGCCTTGCTGGATTTGCTCCACCAGCAAGCCAGGCGGGATGGTTTCGTAGTAAATTTTTCCGCGCAACGCGGGATGCTGGGTCTCAAAGGCGGCCACCAGCGGCGCCATGGCAAAGAAATAATTGCCGCCGACAAAGATGGATAATTGCGACGCGGCAGGGTCGCCATGGAAATCGGGCAGATTATCGATATCGGGCACCGTGAAATCGAGCCCTCGCACGGCAACCGGATTATTGGCGCCATGACTCCAGGGCGGATAGACCGACGACGCATCACCCGCACGCGCCGGGCCAGGGCCGATCAGCAGGAAGCCGACACTGGCGATGCGGAGTATTGCGGCGGCGATACCGGACATTGCGCTTGAACTCCTGACAAATAGCAATTTCATCTTCGACGAACTTTCTTCAGGCCCGCTACCGGCGGCATCATTTGCCTGGACCGGATCTGCCGCCGCGACGTTGGCCGCACAATAATGACGTTCCTATCCCGGCGAAGGCAACGAAATTGGTCGATTTAAAGACGCAATAATACGGGAGGCTTCAACCGATCACCTTACCGCATTAACCCCCGGTATCGCCCGCCGCGCCAACAATGCGCACGGCGCCAAAGCAAATGGCCCCGGCAACCGACTAAATTAACCGTTAAAATCAATAATATAAGTAATTTTAAAGAGCGTCGCCGTTGGCCGCGATTTTGCACAGTTCCAGGCACGCCGGGCGTTCGGCGGATTTTTTGGATCGACTATTTTTCTATCGCATGCTACGGACATAGCTGTTATATAGCATCCTACTGATTCGCAGTTCGGGACGAAAATCTGTGAAATATCATCTGGTTGGCTCGCCGTTGGCGTTCCGATCGGATGATCGGGCTGCCGCATCCGCTTCGGATAAGGCGCCTTTCATCCGGGACCGGACTGCGCCTGCAACCCGCCCCGGTGCTTCCGGCCCTAGCCTCAAGGATTGGTTTATGCTCGACGTCCCATTTGATCCAGAGACACGCATTATCTCGCGCAAGGACCAACCGCCGCTGATCGAACGGGAGTGCGACATTTGTGTCGTAGGCTCAGGGGCGTCGGGGGCGTCGGCAGCGATCGAGGCGGCCCGTGCCGGCCTTGATGTCATACTGGTCGATGGTCTGCCGTCGCTTGGCGGTCAGGCCGTCAACTCGATTATCGGCATGTTTTGCGGCCTGTTCACGCCTGGCTCGGATGGCCGGCAACTAACCCACGGCATCGCCGACGAAATTCTGCGTGACCTTGGAGCCACCGGCGATCTTCATATCACCCGTGGCGGTGTGATGAAGGTTGCGATGTATAACGAGATCGCCCTGGGCCGTTGGATCGAACGAACCATTGTCGCGGCAGGGGTCAAGCCCCTCACCGGCGCGATCATCCGCGGGGTCAATCTGGACGGCCGCCGTGTGGCCTCGCTCGATATCGCCACGCGCCACGGCGATGTGCGGATCAAGGCGCGCGGCTTTGTCGATGCCTCGGGCGATGCCACGCTTACCTGGCAGGCGGGCTTCGATTGCCGCGTGCAAAAGACCGGCCAGATCTATGGCTCCCAGATGCTGATCATCGAGGATTTCGACGACGCGAAGCGGCCCGGATGGGACGAGATGGCAGCACGCATTCGCGAGCGCGGCGAACATTATGGCATGATGCGGCGCGACGGCTTCACCGCCAGCTTCCCTGGCCGCAATATCGCCATGGTCAATATGACCCACATCGAAACACCGCTGGACCCGTTCGACGCCGCCGAAAAACAGATCGACGGCAAGGACCAGGCCGATCGGACGCTGGTCTTCCTGCACAATGAATTTCCCGAGGCGTTCGGCAAGGCGCGCATCCGCGCCTACGGTCTGCCCGGCATCCGGCAAACCCGCTGGATCGTCGGCACCCATCAGCTCACCATCGACGAGGTCCGCGCCGGGGTAAAATTCGACGATGCCATCGCGCGTTGCTCGTGGCCGCTGGAACAGCATCACAATCGCGAAGGTTATGTGTGGGAGGTATTCCCGGAAGATCACATCCACACCGTCCCATTGCGTTCACTGACCGTCGCCGGCGCCGATAATCTGGTCGCAGTGGGGCGCTGCATCGATGCCGATTCCGCCGCGCTGTCGTCTGTGCGCGTCATGGGGCCTTGCATCGCCATGGGCGCCGCCGCCGCCCACGCCCTGGATATCGCGGGCGAGGGCAGCGTGCATCGGATCGATATATCGCTGCTCAAGCAGCGCATCCGCGCCAATATTCAGGACTGAAACG
>JAJZHU010000233.1 GCA_021798375.1 Pseudomonadota bacterium
CGCAACTGATAGACCGCGGACGGGGGAAGGAGAATAGGCGGATGGCGCAGCGAGAGTCGGGAGACAATTCCGGTGGGAATGGCCGTTTGCCGGGTTTGCTGGTGATCGTGGCGTTGGTGGTGGTGGCATTGTTGATGGCGCGCACTTTGCGCCAATCCAGCCAGGACGGCGATTGCCTGCTGCAAGGCCGGTCTGATTGCAACCCTTCGATCACGGCGTCCCCCGGCCGTTAGAGTAACCCGGCGGCCAGATTTACCGCGAATGCCAGCAACACGGTGTTGAACAGAAACGCCAGAAAACTGTGCAAAGTGGCAAGACGGCGGAGCTTGCGCGAGTCGATCGCCACGTCGGAAACCTGGAACGTCATGCCCAAAATCAACGAAAAATACAGAAAATCCCAATAATCCGGCGCTTGTCCGCCGGGGAAATTGAGCCCGCCGCGCACCAGGGTGGCGCCGTCCGCCTCGCTGTAGTCGCGTTCGTAATATTCGTGGGCGTAACGGAAGGCGAAGCAGATATGGGTGACCAGCCAGGATAGCAGCAGCGTGCCGGCCACCAACAGGATGCGGTAGGGCGACGCCGCGTCCGAGGTGTCCTTCAGCCGCGAGAACACTTGCAGAATCGCCCCGAAGCTCATGGTGACGCCCGCAAGTGTGATCGCGAAGACGGTCCATTCGCCTTCGCGTTGCAGTTCGGCATCTTTTTCCATCTCGTCCAGCCGTTCGCCGGCAAAGGCAACCAGGCTGGCGGCGATGAAAAAGATCGCCCCCGCGTCCCAGGCCAGCACCACGCGCAGCGAACTGCGCCATTGGGCGGGCAACAGCAGAAACAGAATCGCGCCGAGGATCGCGCTGACGATGAGACGTGGATGACCTGCGGCCATGCGAGAAAGCGGGGGGAGTTGCATCGATTCGGCCTTTTGCGGGTAGTTCCAGGCACATAGCATAGCAAAAATCGGTCAAACGCGAAGCCGAAAGCCGGTTGTTTTCACAAACTTGGGCTGCAACGTGAATTGCCCGCTTGCAAATCATCTCATCCTGTCGCAAATCAGCCCCCCTATTGGACTGGCGTCAAGCGCCGGAAGGGTGGCGGCGTGTCTGGAGCAGGGGCTCCATGCCACAAGTCATCGATGGAGGTTGTTGTGTCGAGCTCGCTTGGAAGAATCAGAAATATCGGCATTACCGCGCATATTGATGCGGGTAAGACCACAACCACTGAGCGTATCCTGTATTATACCGGTGTGTCTCACAAGATCGGTGAGGTCCATGACGGCAACACCACGACCGATTACATGGATCAGGAACGCGAACGCGGCATCACCATCACCTCGGCCGCGGTGACCTGCGAGTGGAAAGACCACCGTATCAACATCATCGACACCCCCGGCCACATCGATTTCAACATCGAAGTGAACCGCTCGTTGCGCGTGCTCGATGGCGCGGTGTTCATCATCGAAGGCGTCGCCGGCGTGCAGCCGCAGTCGGAAACCAACTGGCGTTTGGCCGATCGCTATAACGTGCCGCGCATCATCTTTATCAACAAGCTCGACCGTACGGGCGCCGATTTCTATCGCGCCGCGGCGACCTTGAAGGAAAAGCTGGACATCGTGTTTGTCCCGCTGCAACTGCCGATCGGCATCGAAGACACCTTTGTCGGCGTGGTCGATCTGGTGGAAATGAAGGCGATTGTTTGGGAAGGCGGCGAATTGGGCGCCAAGTTCCATTACGAAGACATTCCGGCCGATTTGGCTGAAAAAGCCGCGGAATACCGCGAACATCTGCTCGATACCGTGTTGTCGCAAGACAATGCCGCGATGGAGCAGTATTTCGAGACTGGCGACGTCGATATCGCCACGCTGAAGAAATGCATCAAACTTGGCACGATTTCGGGCGATTTCCGCCCGGTGCTATGCGGCACGGCGTTCAAAAACAAGGGCGTACAGCCGTTGCTGGATGCGGTGCTGGATTATCTGCCGTCGCCGATCGATGTGCCGGGCATCAAGGTTGCCGCGCCAGAAGGCGTTGAAGAAAGCATCCACGATGACCGCCGCGTGATCCCGGCCAATCCGGAAGCGCCGTTCGCGGGTCTCGCGTTCAAGATCATCAACGACAAATACGGCACGCTTACCTTTGTGCGCGTCTATTCGGGCACGTTGAAGTCTTCGGACACCGTGATGAACACCACCAAGGGCCACCGCGAGCGCATTGGCCGCATGTTCCAGATGCACGCTGACAAGCGCGCGGAAATCAAGGAAGTGCACGCCGGCGACATCGCGGCGTTCGTGGGTCTGAAAGATACCGGCACCGGCGACACCCTGGCCGCGGCCGAAGATCCCGTGGTCCTGGAGCGTATGTCCTTCCCGGTCCCCGTGATCGACATTTCGGTGGAACCCAAGACCAAGGACGGCGTGGAAAAGATGACTCTCGGCCTGCAAAAGCTGGCCGGCGAAGATCCCAGCTTGCGTTTGAAGACCGACCAGGAAACCGGCCAGACCATTCTTTCGGGCATGGGCGAGCTGCATCTGGAAATCATCATCGATCGTCTGCGCCGCGAATATGGCGTGGATGCGAACATCGGCGCGCCGCAGGTGGCTTACCGCGAGACGATCAGCAAGGCGCACACCGAGACCTATACCCACAAGAAGCAATCTGGTGGTTCGGGTCAGTACGCCGAAGTAAAGATCATTTTCGAGCCGCTGGAACGCAACACCGGCGTGCAGTTTGAAAACAAGGTGGTTGGTGGTTCGGTTCCCCGCGAATATATCCCCGCGGTGGAAAAGGGCATCAAGGTGCAGGCCGAAACGGGCGTTCTCGCCGGTTTCCCGACCGTCGATTTCAAATATACCCTGGTCGATGGCAAGTACCACGACGTCGATTCGTCGGCCTTGGCCTTTGAAATCGCCGCCAAGGCTTGCTTCCGCGAAGGCATGAAGAAGGCCAGCCCGCAGATCCTGGAGCCGATCATGGACGTGGAAGTGACCACGCCGAACGATCACGTGGGCGATGTGGTGGGCGATCTCAACCGTCGTCGCGGCATGATCCAGAACCAGGAAAGCGCGGGTTCGACGGTGATGGTGCGCGCACATATCCCGTTGAAGGAAATGTTTGGCTATATTTCCGACCTGCGCAGCATGACCAAGGGCCGCGCGTCCTTCACCATGCAGTTCCATCACTACGACCCGGTGCCGCGCAACGTCGCCGACGAGATCGTGGCGAAGTCGCGCTGATATTTGGGACCTGGTTTGATTGAGTAAGATGTGCCGGCGGTTCTTTTGGGAACCGCCGGCATTTTGTTTTTAGGGCGCTGGTTCAAAAAACATAAATTAAATCAATGAGTTCGTAGGGTGGGTAAGCTCTTGCGCCACCCACCGTCTTCCTGCCGAAAAAATGGTGGGTGGCGCAAGGTCTTACCCACCCTACAAGTGAGTCGATGACGGCGGGGGCAGGGGCAATTTTTGTGCGTGCGATCAGGCGGCGAGTTGGCCTGGTGATGTGCCGAACAGAAAGTTGATGTCGTCGGCGTCCATCGCTTGCAGCGGCAGGTTGTCGTCGCTGAAGGCGAGGCTGGCCAGGGCCGCTTTGCGTTCCTGCAATTCCAGGATGCGTTCTTCCACCGTGTCCGCCGCGATCAGTTTATAGACGAACACCGACTTGGTCTGGCCGATCCGGTGGGCGCGGTCGGATGCCTGGTCTTCGACCGCCGGGTTCCACCAGGGATCGTAATGGATCACCGTATCCGCCGAGGTCAGATTGAGCCCGCGGCCACCGGCCTTAAGGCTGATCAGGAACAGCGGAACTTCGCCCGCTTCGAAACTTTTCACCGGGGCTGCCCTGTCTTGGGTATCGCCGCGCAGTTCGACGAAGCGGATGCCCGCGGCGGTCAGGGGCGGTTTCATCAGGTCGAGCATGGAGGTGAATTGGGAGAATAGCAGGATGCGCCGTCCTTCGGCGATCATCTCTCCCACCATTTCCAGCAGATCGTCGAGTTTGCTCGATGTTTCGGTCCGCGTGCCGTTCTGCCGCGCCGAGGGCAGCTTTACCAGCCGAGGGTCGCAGCAGACCTGGCGCAGTTTCAGCAGGGCGTCGAGCACTAGAATGTGGCTCTGGCCCGCCCCGCGCGCCGCGATGCCCTCCAGCACCCGTTCGTGCATGGTGGCGCGGATGGTTTCATAAAGTTCGCGCTGATCCGGCGCCAGCGTGATGCGGCGCAGGATGGTGTGTTTGGGCGGCAGTTCGGTGGCCACGGCTGCTTTGGTGCGGCGCAGGATGAAGGGGCGGATGCGGAGGCTGAGTTGGCGTTGCCGGACCACATCGCCTTCTTTTTCGATGGGCGAGCGGAAGCGGCGGTTGAAGCTTTTACGGTGGCCGAGCAATCCGGGCAT
>JAJZHU010000234.1 GCA_021798375.1 Pseudomonadota bacterium
ATTGGCGGAAGCTGGCGTATAGTCGCCTGTCTAGCTTCAACTCTCTTTGCGGGATGGAATCATTCTCAAAGTGTCTGGTATCGTTATCTTGTTAAGCCCCTCAAGTTTAAGGGCATTTGAATAAGTCCCGTAACTCCGGCCCTGTCCGGGCGTCTTGTGGCCGAGTATTTTATCCGCTGTCCCTTCTGGAACAGCAGCGTCACGTAGCATCGTTGCCATGCCGTGCCTAAACGAGTGAAAGCCCAAGCCAGGGCGCTTTGTGCCAAGCACGCGGGGGAGAAACTTCTCAGACATCCATCTTGAAAGTTGCTTTCCTGGGTCTCCCCTGATTGGATTAGGGCAGTTTGGAAGCAATGACGTAAGTCCACGTCTGATTTGTGTTTCCCGTAATTCCAACAAGCCTAAGCGGTGTAATTCGGGGTGTAATGGAACCTGCCTTGCGGAGGGGCCGTTTTTCAGTCTCCTTCTATCTTCTTCGTTAAAATCTAGAACCCACACGCTATCTTTCTCTTTTACGTCGCACACGCGAAGTTGTGCCACCTCTGATACACGAGCGCCCGTATAGAACGCGATCATCGTAGCCCAGAAGTTCCACGTTCTTATTAGGAAATTTCCCGGATTATAAGGCAAAGCTAAGGATTTTGAGCCTTGGAACAGAGGTGAGCAAAAAATAGCAGCCAATTCCTCAGAGGTAAACTCTCTTCCTTCTTCCCTTATCCGATCTAGTTTTACACGCATTCCGTCAAATGGATTGTTCAATATCTTCCCGGCCTTCTTCTGAGCATCAAAGAATTTCTTGAAGGTGGACATGTAGCCGTTGGTCGTCTTAGGGTCGAGTGATGTGTGATCTTTCATTTGTTGAGCTTTTTCGACCATCTCGAAAAATGGAAGCCCATTGAGGTTTGGGTTAGCTTTGAAGCGGGGAGGGAGGGACTGTAAACCTTCAAATACCTTGCCTCCATCTTCAATCGTAATTTTTGACACTTCGGCATCAAATCCAAACGCGCTGATCAATAAATTCAATTCGCCTTCTGTTTGACCAAGCAGTTTCTCCGTTTGCCTCGTTTTGCCACGGCGAATCAATTCGATATATTTTGAAATGGTTTCTCCAAGCTTAGGGCCAGTAATCGTGCAGATGTTTGGTTTGGAAGAGTCGATTGCGGCTTGTGGCGGCAGTAGGTCAAAATCTTCCGTTGCTGAGGGTATTATTGGCGTATGGCGAGCGTCAGCAGCCTTCCAAGATGGGGTATAGCGCTCATCACCTTCCGCCCACCGGAAGCGCGCGCTCTGTATTGCCGCCAGTGCGTCCATGACTATTTGGCACGCTATTGCATATTCTCGATCATCTGGACCGAGAGGCTCGCTTAGTTGCGCCATCAGATGATTGACTATCGGCCTTGCTGCCGAATAGTCCTGATTTTTGATGTCTGTAATAAGTTGCTCAAGGCGGGAATCCGCTTCCGAACCAAACATATCTCGGTTCAATCGCGCACGAGCCTCGGCGGTGGCGTCGGGTTCAGCCAGCGCACTAGCGAAAGTGCCCGTTCCGAGCGGCTTATAGGCCGCTTTCAGCTCGTCCTTGAACCATTTATCTATTAGTCGTTCGATTTCGTCGCTGTTTTCGGCCATAGCTATTTGTGTCCATAATCGTGGCAGCGCAAGAGCTAATCGAGCTGCGTGGACACGGGCGACGGCTTTTTCGTGAAGCTTTAGGGACCGGATAATCTCTCTGCGCCCGATTTTCTGGACAAGGTTTTGTGGCACCCTGCATCGGAAGCTATATGCCGTTCCACGGCATAGAAGATAGGGTCCAGCAGACATGGCGGTGTTACACCCCTGTGTTACAGAGGCCGCGATCAAGCTGCTAAGTCATTGATTGTGCAAAGCGGTGGTGGAGCTGAGGGGAATCGAACCCCTGACCTCCTCATTGCGAACGAGGCGCTCTCCCAACTGAGCTACAGCCCCACTTTGCTGGGGGCGGAACATGATGGCCGGGAGCGGTTTAGTCAAGGGGAGAAATGGGAGTTTCCGCCGCTGCTTTCCAAGCGCCTCGACAGGTTGTAACCTGTGCCAACTCCGGGAGGCATCATGATCACTATCTTCTTCAATTTGCTCGAAACCTTGTTGAATTATTACAGTTACGCGGTGGTCATCGGTGCTGTGATGTCGATTCTGATGAGCTTCGGCGTGCTCGACAGCCGCAACAGTTTTGTGTGGAAACTGTCCGAGATTCTGTATCGCCTCACCGAACCCGCGTTGCGGCCGATCCGGGCGGTTTTGCCCACCATGGGCGGGATCGATTTCAGTCCCTGGATTCTGCTGATCATCATCCGCTTTACCATCGAGCTGCTGGCGCGCATCGATTTTGCCATCGTCGCACATTCGACGCAGCCCTTGCTGTTCTGATGCCGGCCTGGAGCGCGGCTCCCCAGGGTGGCTTGTGGATACAAGTCAAGGTGCAGCCCAAAGCCGCGCGGGAGAAGGTCGGCGGTCTGGCCGCGTCCGTCGATGGGGATCGACTGCGCATCGCGGTGACCAGTGCGCCCGAGGACGGCAAGGCGACTGATGCCGCGATGTCGGTGTTGGCGCGTGCATTGGATACGAATTCTTCCGCGATCACTCTTGTCAGAGGCGCCACATCGCGTCAAAAAACGTTTCATGTCGCGGGTGATGTGCCCCGCTTAACGGCGCGATTGGAGAAATTATGACTGCCCAACTGATCGATGGTAAACAAGTCGCCGCCAAGTTGCGGCAGGATATCGCGGGGCGTGTGGCCGGCCTGTCGTTTCAGCCCGGCCTGGTCGTGGTGTTGGTGGGCGAAGATCCCGCCAGCCAGGTTTATGTGAAAGCCAAGGATCGCGCCGCCCGCGAGGCAGGTCTTGCCGCCCGCACCATTCGCCTGCCCGAGGAAACCACCCAGGCCGAGTTGCTGGCGGTGGTCGAGGGACTCAATCAGGATGATGCGGTCGATGGCATTCTGGTGCAATTCCCGGTGCCCAAACAGATCTCGCAGCGGGCGGTGATCCTGGCGATCGATCCGGCCAAGGATGTGGATGGGTTGCACCCGGAAAATGTCGGCCGTTTGGTCGATGGCTCGGCGCGTCTGGTGGCCTGCACCCCCACGGGGGCGATGAAATTGCTGGCGGAGACGGGTGTGTCGCTTTCAGGCAAGCGCGCCTTGGTGTTGGGGCGCTCGATGCTGGTGGGCAAGCCGATTGCGCAATTGCTGCTGGCGCAAGACGCCACCGTGACGATGGTTCATTCGCGCACGCTTAATCTTGCCGACGAGTGCCGTCGCGCCGAAGTGATCGTTGCCGCCATCGGCAAGCCCGAGTTTGTGCGCGGCGCCTGGATCAGCGAAGGCGCCGTGGTGATCGATGTGGGCATCAACCGCTTGCCCGATGGGCGCCTGGTGGGCGATGTGGCGTTCGACGAGGCCAAGGCGGTGGCCAAGGCCATCACACCGGTGCCGGGCGGCGTCGGCCCGATGACGATCGCGTGCCTGCTGGAAAATACCCTGATCGCCGGTCTGGCGCGTCGCGGGTTGTAATAGGGAAAAGGGAAGTATCGTTTTTTGTGAGCATGGAAACGATTCTTCCCGTCTTCACTGCCGTTTAACCATCCGGCCCAATAATTCCCCATCGCACAGGGAGTTCGCGCCGGTTGTCACCCAAGATCAATATGTTGCATGCGGTGGCCGGGGCGCTCGACGCCTCGGACAATGCGTTGGCGATCCTGGAGTGGCGCGAGGGCGGCTTATTTATCCTCGAGATCAACGACGCCTTCTGCCGCATGGGCGAATATACGCCCGACCGATTGCTGGGTTGCGACTTTGCCCAGATTATCTCGCCTGAATCCGAACCGGAATTAAAGCGCCTATACGAAGCCGCCTCGCGGGGGCAGGCTTGTCGCTGCGAATTATTGGCCTTGGCGCGTCGTGGCGGGCGTTATTGGTTTGGGATGCATTCGATGCCCGCCGCCGTCACGGCCGAGCGTGCGGGTTTGTTTGTGGTGTTGGGCCGCGATATCACCGCCCGCCGGGCCGAAGCCGAACAATCGGCGGCGGTGCAATCATTGTTGGCGCGCGTATTCATGTCGGCCGATGTGCCGATCTCGATTTTGGACGCCGAAAATTGTTTTGCCATGGTCAATGAAGCGCATGAATCCCTGCTTGGCGGGCGGTCGGCGGATTGGGCCGGACGGCAGGCGATGGATATGGTCGATCCGGCGTCAAGGGCCAGGGTTTTGACGGCGCAGCAGGCGCATGTGAAATCCGGCGCGCCGTTTCGCGTCGAAGTCGATCTGTTGACCCTGGATGGACACCGCGTGCCGGTGCAATTGACATCCCGCACGGTGGTCCGATCGGATCACCGGA
>JAJZHU010000012.1 GCA_021798375.1 Pseudomonadota bacterium
CAGCAAAATCGACCGGCTCCCCGCGGTGCTTTCGGGTGGCGAGCAACAGCGCGTCGCCATCGCCCGTGCCGTGGTGGCGCGCCCGGCGCTGCTGTTGGCCGACGAACCCACCGGCAATCTCGACGATCCACAGGCCGAGCGTTTGATGGGGCTGTTTTTGGAAATGAACCGCCTGGGCACCACGGTGGTGATGGCCACCCACAACCGCCAGATGGTGGCGCGCTATCCGGCACATGCTTTGGTGTTGGATCAGGGGCGTTTGGTGCAGGATGGTTGACGATCTGGGGCTGAACAAGGCGCTGGCCGGCCGTTTATTGATGCTGCTGGTGGCCGCCATGGTGTTGCTGGCGGCGCTCAGCGTCGGCGGCGGGGTGGCGGCGTGGTCGCTGGCGCGCGAATGGCGGCAGGGTGCTGCCTCGGTGCTGATGGTCGAAGTGCCCCGCGCCACCGAGAAACTGCGTTCATCAACCCGCGGCGAACAGACTTTGGCGCTGCTCGCGGCCAATCCCGCCGTTGCCACCGCACACATGTTGGACCAGGACGAAATTTCCACTCTGTTGCGCCCCTGGCTGGGCAACGATATCGGCGCGCTGGGGCTGGCCTTGCCCGGCATGATCGAGGTGCATCTGGCGCAAGGCGTGGTCTCAGGCGACCAGATCGCCAGCCAGCTCGCCGTCGCCGTGCCTGGGGTGGTGGTGGAGGCATCCGAAAGCTGGTCGGCGCGTTTGCTGGATTTGGGGCGCAGCCTGGCCGCCTGCGCGGGCCTGGCGGTGTTGCTGGTGCTGGCGGTGGCCGTGGCGCTGGTGGCGTTGGCCGCCTCGGCGGGGCTGGCGGCACAACGGGAAACGATCGAAATCCTGCATCTGTTGGGTGCGGCGGACGGCGACATCGCCAGCCGCTTTGCCAAGCGTCTCACCGTGCTGACGCTGGCGGGCGGGGTGATCGGCGCCTTGATCAGCCTGCCGTTGCTGGTCGAGTTGGCGCATCTCGCGGCGCCTTTTGGCGTCGCCCCGGTCGATCAGGTGGCGGATCAGCCTTTGTCGATCCTTACCATATTGCCGCTGGCGATTTGGGCCGCATTGGCGGCATTGCCCCTGGGCGCCGCCGCGATCGGCTGGGTCACGGCACAGACGACCGTGCGTCTATGGTTGCGGCGTCTGCCATGAGGGGTCGTTAAAAATGCCTTCACTGGGACGGGTGTTGTGGTTGCTGGCGGTGGTGTGGATGGGCGGGCTGGTTCTGTTCACCTTCGACGCGCTGCGCCCCAGCGAAACCCCCACCGCCTCCGCCGACGCCATCATCGTGCTGACCGGCGACGCCGACCGGGTGGATACCGGGCTTGGCCTGTTGGCGCAAAATCGCGCGCCACGGTTACTGATTTCGGGCGCGGGGCCACGGCTGAGTCTGGCCGAACTGGCCCGGCGGCATAACGTCGATCTCGCCTGGCTCTCGGCGCACGTCACATTGGGCCGCGAGGCGATTTCGACCTGGGGCAACGGCAGCGAGTTCGCCGCCTGGGCCGTCGCTCAGCACATCGATTCGGCGTTGGTGGTGACATCCTATTATCACATGCGCCGTGGCCTGATGGAACTGCACCGCGCTGCCCCCCATGTGCGGCTGATCGCGGTCAAGGTACCTGCCTCGCCGCGCTTCCATCTTCGCGATCTGCGTAAATTGATAAATGATTACAACAAATACCTGCTTGCCGCGATCGGGTTGTCGCGCTTTTCACCAGGACACCAGGAACTATGATCTTCATCCGCTCCACCCTGTTCAACATCTGGTTCTATGGCCTGACCGCCATTTGCACCTTGCTGGCGATCGCGGCCTATGCCGTGTCGCCGGTGTGGCTCAAACAGGTTGAACGCGGGTGGGCACGGGTCAATCTGGTGGCGCTGCAGTTGATCTGCGGCATCAAGGTAGAGATGACCGGCCAGGAAAATCTGCCCTCTGGCGCCGTGATCATCGCGTCGCAACATCAATCGGCCTTCGATACCTTTGTTTGGATGGCCTATACCCCTCACGCGGCCTATGTGGTGAAGCAGGAACTGACCCATATTCCGTTGTTTGGCTGGCTGCTCACCCGCCTGGGACATATCCCGGTGGACCGCAAAGCCGGCGCCAGCGCGTTGCGCGGCTTGTTGCACCACGGTGCGGCGGCATTGGCGAAAAACTGGCAATTGGTGATTTTCCCCGAAGGCACGCGGGTGGCGGCGGGCGAGCGGGGCGTGTTGCAACCCGGCGTGGCGGCATTGGCATCGCACACCGGGGGCATCGTGGTGCCGGTGGCCACCGACTCGGGCTATTGCTGGGGACGCAAGGCGTTTGTAAAGCGTTCCGGCACCATCCATGTGGTGATCCGTCCGGCGCTGCCGCCGGGGCTGCGCCGCCCGGCGTTGCTGGCGGCTTTGCAGCAAAGCTGGGACGAAGGGCAGGAGATCATCCGCGAATCTGTGGATAAGTCTGTGGGCGACTGACGCGCCCTGGTGGAAAACCGCAAAGAGCGTGCGCCGATATCGCGTGGCTCATGCCCGGCCACGCCACCGCCCCGCTCCGCCACCGTCGCAGCAAGGGCAAAAAATTCGAGATTATATCAATGGCTTTTGCGTTCGGCCTAATGCTGCGGTGCAGCAAATCAACGCCGCCCGCGAACCATGGTAAAAATTTCCGGCAATAACGCCAATCTGTGGATGAATTGGATGAGCAAGCCCGATTACTGGCTTGTAATCATTCCGGTTCAGCTTCCGCTTCGTGTTTCAGTTGGTTGAAACTGCGCCACGACAACGGCAGCATCGCCGCATAAGCCAAATCGAAGAACCCCAACGCCACCCAGGTATCGGCCACCAGCACCGCCACAAACAGCAGAATGCACAGCAGCGCCGGCAACACGAATTGGGTCGGAATCTTGAAATTCTTAAAGCTCCACACCGGCAGGGTCGAGACCAGCAAACCGGCCGTCGCCACCAGCATCACGGCGCACAAAGCCGGCTGATGGGAGAAATGTTCCAACCAGGGCCAGTTCACCCGCCGGCCTTCAAGCCCCAGCAGCAGTGGAAACAGCACCAGACCGGCACCCATCGGCGCGGGCACGCCGGTGAAGAAATTATACATGAACGGATGGCTCGGCCCGTCATCCAACGCCGCGTTGAAACGCGCCAGACGCAGCGCCATGCACACGCTGAATATCAAACAGGGAATAAACCCATAGGCGTGCAGATTTTGCAGCGACCACAGATACAAAATGAACGGAGGCGCCACGCCGAAACACAGGAAATCGGCCAGACTGTCGAATTCGGCGCCGAAGCGCGAGGTGGCATGCAGCATCCGCGCCAGCCGTCCATCCAACCCATCGATGCAACCGGCGATGACGATGGCAATCGCCGCCGCCGCGAAACGGCTCTCCAACGCAAAGCGCATCGAGGTCAATCCAGCGCACAGCCCCAACATCGTCAGGATATTGGGCATCATGCGATTGAACGACGGGCCTTTAAAGCGCGGGCGCCGGCGCAGTCGCCGCTTGCGGCCTTCGGTGGGAGTATCGCTCACGCCGGCACCTGCCCCAAATCGGCGATCACGGTTTCGCCGCCCACCATCGTCTGACCGATTTCCACCAGCGGCACCACGCCCGGCGGCAAGTAAAGATCGGTGCGGCTGCCGAAACGAATGATCCCGAAGCGTGCGCCCCGCGCCACGATGTCGCCCTCGCGCAGATCGCACAAGATCCGCCGCGCGATCAGCCCGGCAATTTGCACCACCGCCATGGCGCGCCCGTCCGGCAGCAGCAAGGCCACCGCGTTGCGCTCATTTTCATCGCTGGCCTTGTCGAGATTGGCCGAAACAAAACTGCCCTCGTGATAGGCGATCCTGGTCACCGTGCCCGCGGCCGGAATGCGATTCACATGCACATCCAACACCGACAGAAAGGTGGCGACGCGCCACACGGGGTCCGGTCCCATCATCAATTCGGCGGGTGGCGGCGCCATAACGATCGAACAGACATGCCCATCGGCGGGCGCCACCGCCAGATTGCCGCGCGCCGGCACCACCCGTTCGGGATCGCGAAAGAAATACAGGCAGAACAGGGTAAAACCGAGCCCCACCCAGAACAGCCAGGCGCCTCTGCCCAACAAGGCGACGATCAACCCCGCCAGCGCAAGGGCCGCACCAGCGGCAATAAAAGGACGCCCGGCGCGGTGCGGCGGGGCGAGAACCATTTTGAGAGAAGCAATAAGGGCCATGATGGCGGTTTATGGATGGTTCATATGTTTGAGACAAGCTGTTTGCATTGGAATTATGGGTCGGGAAGATTGTTATGGCCACGGAAAATCTGAAAATCGAAGAACCCGGGGAAGATCGCGTGGCGATGGGGCCGTTTGAAGTCGATCCCAGCGGCGCCCTGTTCCCCCGTGACGGCGATGCGCCGCCCTGCTTCAGCTTCGTCTGGCGCAACCGCTCGATCGAAGCGCGTTTGCTGGGGCCGGTGCTGCATCTGGTCGCCCGCGTCGGCCGCGTGCCCAGCAGCGCCACCCGCAGGCCGCGCCCTCCGGCCTTCAACGCCCTGCATAATTTGCCCCGCAATCTGCCCGCTGCGTGGAAAATCGGCATCGCCGCCTCGCACGCGGTGCAGATCGAAATCGCCGTGCCGCTCCAAGGCCGCCTGACCGCCGCCAGCCTGATGACGGCGGTGACAAGGCAGATGTTGGAACTTGCCCCTTACCTGGATCTGTTCGACGAGCTAGGCGTTGGCGCAACGCATTAAAGCAAATCAGCAATCTCCCGAAGCAACAACGCCAGATCCTGTGGCCGCGACAGGCGATGATCGCCGTCCTTGATCAGATTGATCCGCACATCGCGGCTTTGCAGCTTGCCGGCGATGCGCAGACTGGTCCGCCACGGCACCGAAGCATCTTCCTGCCCCTGCAACAGCCGCACCGGCACATCAACCGCGATCGCATCGCCCAGCAATAAATGTCGCCGTCCGTCTTCGATAAACGCCCGGCTGACCCAATAAGGGTCGCCGTAAGGGTTGGGCAGATGCACCCCCCCCTGTTCCATCACCGCCCGCTGCTGCGCCGCCGAGAGACCGGCCCACATCAGTTCCTCGGAAAAATCGGGCGCCGGCGCGATCAGCACCAACCCCTTGAGGCCGGATAATTCGCGCGCCAGCAACAACGCGATCCAGCCCCCCATCGAGGAACCGACCAAAATTTTTTCACCCGGCACGATCGCTTCGATCACCGCCCGCGCATCGGCGGTCCAGCGCCCGATGGTGCCTGCCTCAAACACGCCTTCGCTGTCGCCGTGGCCGGAATAATCCAGCCGCAGAAGCGCGTGTCCGGTGGATTCGCACCATTGATCCAGCGCCACCGCCTTGCCGCCCAGCATATCGGAGCGATAGCCCGGCAAAAACACCAATGTGGGACCGGCGCCCACGCGCCACCGATACGCCAGCCGCACCCCGTCGTTTTGCTTCAACCATTGCAGCATTTTCTGCCTTAGCCTCTGTTCAATGCGATCATGCGTGATAGAACCCGAACCTCATGCAAGACCAGTCCGCGCCGCTCAAAAATGTCACGATTCTCCAGGTTCTTCCAGCCCTCGGTACGGGCGGGGTGGAACGTGGCACGCTTGAAATCACCGAGGCCATCACGAACGCGGGCGGACGCGCCTTGGTGGCCTGCAACGGTGGCGCGCTGTCGGCCCAGGTGCGGCGCGCGGGCGGCGAGTTGTTCACACTGCCGTTGCAATCGAAAAATCCGCTGACGATCTGGAAAAATGCCGCGCTTCTGGCCAAATTGATCCTGCGCGAGCGCGTCACCATCGTCCACGCCCGCTCGCGCGCCCCCGCCTGGGCCGCCTGGATCGCCGCACAACGCACCGGCGTGCGCTTTCTCACCACCTATCACGGCGTTTACAGCGAAAATATCCCGTTCAAGCGGCTTTACAACGCGGTGATGATCAAGGGGCAAAAAGTAATCGCCGTCAGCCACCATGTGGCCCGGATGATCGTCCAGCGCTACCAACTGCCGCCCGACCGCATCCGGGTGATCCATCGCGGCGCGGATCTGAATCTGTTCAACCCGGCCAATATCACTGGCGAACGGGTGGCCAGGCTGGCCGAGCGTTGGCGCCTGTCGCCCGACCCGTTTCCGCTCATCCTGCTGCCAGGCCGTCTTACCCGCTGGAAGGGCGCCGAAGTGCTGCTGCGGGCGCTGGCCCGCATGGAACACCGCACCGCCATCATGGTGCTGGTGGGACCAGAGCAGGGCAATGGCCATTTTTCCAAACATTTGATCGAGTTGGCGCATCAATTGGGCGTCGCGCCACGGCTGCGCATCGCCGGCAACTGCGACGATATGCAGGCGGCCTATCAGATGGCCGATGTCGTGGTCGCCCCCTCGTTGCAGCCCGAACCCTTTGGCCGCACGGTGGTGGAAGCCCAGGCAATGGGGCGCATCGTGGTCGCCTCCAGCCACGGCGGCGCCGCCGAAACCATCGAGCACGGCGTCACCGGCTTTCTGGTGCCGCCCGGCGACGTCGCGATGTTGGCGGGGGCGCTCGATTACGTGCTTGGCCTGTCGCCCGGCCGGCGCGCGGAATTCGGCGAGCAGGCGCGCCAATCGGTGGCACGGCATTTCGCCAAGGAAACCATGCAGGCCGCCACCATCGAAGTGTATCGGGAATTGTTGGGATGAGCGCGCACGGGTTGGTCGGCGGCGTGCGCCAACGTAAAGACTCTCGCATCTTGGTGATCCGCCTTGGCGCGTTGGGTGATTTCGTGCTGTCGTTCGGCCCTTTTGCCGCCATCCGCGCCCATCACCCCGATGCCGAAATCACCTTGCTCACCACGGCGCCCTATGCCGGGCTGGCCGCGCGCGCGCCCTGGTTCGATCGGGTGGTGATCGATCAACGCCCCAAATTTCACGATCTGCCCGGCATGGTGCGGCTGATCCGCCAATTATCGGGCTTCGATTTCGTCTATGATCTGCAAACCTCGGGGCGTTCCAGCCGCTATTTTTATCTGGCGGGCGCACCGGATTGGAACGGCATCGCCCGTTTTTCGTCACACCCGCATCGCGCCGCCAACCGCACCCGGCTGCACAGCATCGAACGCCAGCGCGATCAATTGCGCGTGGCGGGGATCGATGATTTTCCCGCCCCGGAACTGGACTGGCTGAAATCCGACCTCGCGCGCTTTGCCTTGCCGGAACGCTTTGCCCTGCTGGTGCCGGGAGCGGCGCCGCACCGCCCGGAAAAACGCTGGCCGGCCGAAAAATTCGGTGAATTGGCGGGGATATTGAACCAATCCGGCCTGCCGCCGGTGATCATCGGCACGGGGCACGAAGCCGTGGACGCCGCCACCATCCGCGGCCTGTGCCCGCAGGCGCGCGATCTGACCGGCCAGACCTCGATCGAAGACATCGCCAGTCTGGCCGCCCAGGCCGATCTGGTGATTGGCAACGACACCGGCCCGATGCACCTCGCCGCCGCAACTGGCGCGCGCTGCGTGGTGCTGTTCGGCGCGGCCAGCAACCCGGCACTGACCGCACCTCGCGGCACGGTCAGCGTGATCCAGGCGCCGGATTTACAAAAATTGGAGTTGGAACAAGTGCTGGCCGCTATTTCGACGCGGTGAGTTCGGCGGCAACGTTGGCGGCGTCTTGCTTGGCCACCGCGACATTGCTGGTGGCAAGCCCTGCCTCGGCGGTGGCAAGAGCGGCTTTGAGTTGATCGGTCCTGGCGGCGTCGGTGCTGTCAGGGATCGCGCCGTTGCCGAGATTGGCGCAGGGATTCACGTTGGTGGCATCGAATTTCGCACCCTTCGGCCCGACCAGGCAGTTCACCGTGTGATGCAGGTGCATGCGCACCAACTTGATATCCGAGGAATCCGCCGCCAATTTGGCGTGAACCCCGGCAGTGGTAACCTCGCTGTCGAGACCGGCGGCGAAGGCCGGCAGCAGCAGCGCAACAACAGAAACATAAGCAAATTTTGGCAACATGGTGGCCTACCTGGTGAAGTGGATGCCGGAGACTAGCCCAGACGGACGGGAAATGCCAGAAGGCCGGCTTGCGGGTGCAAGGCAATCAGATGAAGCCGCAAAAACCGTGACGACGCCTCCCGGGCCGTTTCTTACGGTGGCTGATTGGACCATAATAAGATGGATTGCTTCGCGACGCTCGCAACGACGGCGCGGGGAGAGTCAATCTTCACGCTGCTCGGGATGATAACCCGCTACTTCCGCCCAAATAATTTCTCGATCTCGCCCTTGGTCAATTTCAAAAACGTCGGCCGCCCGTGGCTGCAAGTCGCGGCGCGGGGGGTAACCTCCATCTGGCGCAGCAGCGCATCCATTTCGGCGGCGTTCAGGCGCCGCCCGGCGCGGATCGAGCCGTGGCAGGCCAACCGCGCCACCACCGCGTCCAGCCGCGCATCGAGCGCCGTGGTTTCGTCCCATTCGGCCAATTCATCGGCCAGATCGCGCAGCAAGGGCGCGGGATCGGGCGAACCCAGGGCGGCGGGCAGTGCGCGCACCAAAATCGCGCCACCGCCGAACGGCTCGATTTCCAACCCCAACCGGGCCAGATCGGCGGCGCGGCGCAACAGACGCTCGGCGTCGCTGTTCCCCAGATCGACCACGGCGGGCAACAGCAACGCCTGCGAGCGCACCCCGCCCGCGCGCATTTGCGCCGCGATCGCTTCATGGGTCAGACGTTCGTGCGCGGCGTGCTGATCGACCAGCACCAGCGAGCCATCGGCGGCCACGGCGATGATATAGGTATCCAACACCTGCGCCACTGGCGCCCCCAGCGGGTGATCGGCGTGCGCGGGCGGCGGTTCTTGCAACACGCGGGCGACCGGAGAACCGGCGAAGGGCAATTGCGTTTCGGCCACCGCCGTGCGCGCGGGCGAGGACGGGTAAAAGCTCATGGATGGCCGGAACTGCGACACAAACGGCGCGGGCGACGGCCCGGCCCCCTGACCCAAGGCACCGCGCAGCGCCGAAATCACCAGGCCGCGCACGGCTTGCGGATCGCGGAAGCGCAACTCGGCCTTGGCGGGATGCACATTCACATCCAATTCATCGGCGGGCAGATCGAGCCACAAGGCGGCGATGGGATGACGCCCCGATTCGATCACCTCGCGCACCGCCACTTTGAGCGCGGTGCGCAACTCGGGATCGGTCACGCCGCGGCCATTGACGGTGAAATATTGTTGCTGCGCGTTGGCGCGGGTAAAGGCCGGCGGCGCGATCAGGCCGGACAGGCGCATGTCGCCACGCTGCGCGGAAAATTCGATCAGACTCTGCCCGGCCTCGGCCCCGATCAGCGCCGCCAGCCGCGTTTTGCGGTCCTGTCCCGGCAGATCGAACGCCACGCGGCCATCAAGCTCGAGCCGCAACGCCACCGCGGGCGCCGCCAGGGCCAGCCGCCGCAGCATGTTGGCGGCGTATTCGGCCTCGGACGAGGCTGATTTCAGAAATTTGCGCCGCGCCGGGGTGGCATAGAACAAATCCGCCACCACCACCCGCGTGCCTTTGGCGCCCGCCGCCGGGGAGATGGGGGTTACAGCACCGCCTTCCACCCGGATTTCCGACGCATGATCCGCCTGGGCGTTGCGCGAGACGATCGAAAGCCGCGCCACCGCGCCGATCGAGGGCAGGGCCTCGCCGCGAAAGCCCAGGCTTTTGATCTGCACCAGTTGATCGTCTTCCAGCTTGGAAGTGGCGTGACGCCGCACGCACAGCGCCAAATCGCCGGAGTCCATGCCGGAACCATCGTCCAGCACCTCGATCCGGGCGATGCCGCCGCCGGCCAAGGCGACAGAGATCCGTGTTGCCCCCGCGTCCAGGGCGTTTTCCACCAATTCCTTCACGCACGCGGCCGGACGCTCGATCACTTCGCCGGCGGCGATGCGATTAACCAGATTTTCCGGCAGCAGGCGAATGCTCATGGCGTACGCCCCGTGACGATCAGGGGGTTAAAAGAACCAGAGGAACTTTTTCTTGGCATGACCCAGCGTGGGGGTGTCGCCCGTGGTGGCGGGTTTGCCCAACGCCGAATCTTTTTGCAGCCGCGCGGCCTCTGCGGGCGCATCCACCAACGTGTCGGGTTTGGGTTTGCTGTGCCAGAACATCAAGCGCTCGGTGAACGACTCGGCCGCCGAATCTTTCGCCGCATCCGCCGCCACTTGGGCGCGGATGTTGGCGGGGGGGGCAACGCCCGCCTCGGACACCAGCACATTCTGACCGACGCTGGGGGCGCCCGCAGCGCCGGGATGCAGCGCCAGTTGCGGCGCCAGGGCTTCTTTGGCCTGTTCGGTCAGCGGCACTTCTTGCGGTCGCGGCAGCCCAGGCGTGGGGGGCGGCAGGCTGGCAGCCGCCAAATCCGGCGGTACCGACAGCGGCGTGCGGGTGGTGACCGTGAACTCATCGGGTGAATTCGTGGACAGACCCAGGGTCTTGGTGACGCTGTTGGCACTGCATGCGGCGACCAACAACACGGGGATCAGGAGGATGGAGCGTTTCATACCGATTGCTTACCCGAATTCCCCCCCTTCTGGGAAGGCCACATACCGTCGATCAGCAAAGCAATCACGCCACACACGATGGCGCTGTCGCCGATATTGAAAACATAGGGAAACGGATCAAAGTTCCCAAGATGCAAATGAATGAAATCCACCACCGCGCCATAGCGGATCCGGTCGATCACATTGCCCACCGCGCCGCCGGCAATCGCCCCCAGCGCCGCCGCCACCCAGGAATTTTCCGCCCGCCGCAGCCAGACAAACAGCCCGGCGACAATCGCCAGCGCCACGCCGCCCAGGATCAAGGGGGCGATAAAGCCACCCGAACCATTAAAAATGCCGAAGGTGACGCCGTGATTCCATACCATCACCAATTCCAGCACCGGTAATAATTCCACCCGTCCCAGCGCACCAAGTTCAAGCCCGTGCAAAATCCATTGCTTGCTGGCCTGATCGGCGATCAGCACCAGCGCGAACAGGATCACCCCCAGCCGGGTACGTGGATTCATACCAGCCCCCCTAATACCAGGGACCCTGGCGTTTGGCGGTTGTTACAAGCTCCGCATTCCGTAGGGTGGGGAAGCCCTTGCGCCACCCACCATTTTTTCGGGCGGAAAGATGGTGGGTGGCGCAAGGGCTTACCCACCCTACGACGCTGATCGGCGGCGGGCACCAGCGCGAACAGGATCACGCCAAGACGAGTGCGCGGGTTCATTTGCATACCAGACCCGAATCCACCGCATCGGCGCAGCGCACGCACAGGGTGGGATGAGCCGCCACCGAACCCACTTCCGGCAGGATTTTCCAGCAGCGCGCGCATTTTTCGCCCGGCGCCACATCCGCCGCCACTTGCCCGCCCACCGCCGCACCTGAAACGATGCACAACTCCGCCCATGCCTCGGGCATCAACAGCGAGGCTGCCTCGGCGCCGACCGCGATCACCGCCTGCAACGAAGATTTGATCGTGCCTTGCTGACGTTTTTCCTCGATTGCATTGGTGATCTTGCGCCGTGCCGTGCGGATTTCATCCCACCGCGCGCCCAGCGCCGCATCCATCCATTGCGCATTGGTAACGAACAACGGCGCCAGATGCACCGATGTTTCCTCGCCAAACCGCGCCACCCAGGCTTCGTCGGCGGTGAACACCAACACCGGGGCCAACCAACTGCACAAGGCGCGGTGCAGATGATCGAGCAGGGTGCGCGCCGCCTTGCGCGTGGCGTTGTCGGGCCGGTCGCAATAGATCGCGTCCTTGCGCACGTCGAAATAAAAGCTGGAAAGATCATTGGCGCAGAAATGATGCAGCGCCGGATAGAACCCGGTCCAATCGTGATCCTGGATCGCCCGCCGCATCTGCGCCTCGAGTTCGGTCAGACGGTGCAGAATATATTTTTCCAGTTCGGGCATGTCGTCGTAATTCACCCGTTCGGCTTCCGAAAAACCATCCAGCGAGCCCAGCAGCCAGCGCAGCGTGTTGCGCAAGCGGCGGTATAGTTCGGCGGTTTGCTTCAGGATCTCCGGCCCGATGCGCTGGTCCTCGGTGGCGTCGCAATTCATCACCCACAGGCGCAGAATATCGGCGCCATATTGCTTGGTCACTTCCTGCGGCGCCACCACGTTGCCCAAGGATTTGGACATTTTGCGGCCTTGCTCGTCCAGGGTGAAGCCGTGGGTGAGGATCGCCTTGAACGGCGCCCGCCCGCGCGTGCCGACGGCCTCCAGCAGCGAGGATTGGAACCAGCCGCGATGCTGATCCGAGCCTTCCAGATACAGATCGGCCGGCCACGGCAGGCCGCGCGCTTCCAGCACAAAAGCATGGGTCGAACCGGATTCGAACCACACATCGACGATGTCCATCACCTGTTCGTAGTCGGCGGTGTCGTAGGCCCCGCCCAGAAAACGCGAGGCCGGGGCGCTATACCAGCAATCCGCGCCTTCCTCCTGGAAAGCGGCGATGATGCGCGCCGTCACCGCGTCGTCGCGCAAGATATTTCCGGTGGCGCGTTCAACGAACACCGGGATCGGCACGCCCCAGGCGCGCTGACGCGAAATGCACCAATCAGGGCGGCTGGCCACCATCGAGCCGATGCGGTTGCGTCCGCCGTCAGGCACGAAATGGGTGGCCTTGATCGCCTCCAACGCCTGGGCGCGGATTTGTTCCGGCCCATCCATGCGGATGAACCATTGCGGCGTGGCGCGGAAGATCAACGGCGCCTTGGAACGCCAACTATGCGGGTAGGAATGCACGATCTTGCCGCGCGCCAGCAACCCGCCGGCAGCATCGAGCGCCGCGCAGATCGCATCATGCGCCTTATAGACATGCTGCCCGGCGAACAGCGGCACCCACGGATTATAGGTGCCGTCGTCGCCCACGGTTTCCGGCACTTCCACCCCATGCGCGCGGCCCAGCGCGAAATCTTCCTCGCCGTGACCAGGGGCGATATGCACAAAGCCGGTGCCCGCTTCGGTGGTGACGTAATCGCCGAACAGCAACGGCGCATCGAAATCATAGCCCTGACCGCGCAACGGATGCGCCGCCAGCGTGCCTTCGAGTTCGGCGCCCAGATAGACATGCACCACATGATGCAGGCTGATCTTGGTATCGACGAGAAATTTCGGCAGCAGCGCCAACGCCACCAGCAAGCGGTCGCCAACCACGACCTTGCTGCCTTCCTCCACCGCATCGGCCTGGAACAGCGCATATTCGATCTCACGCCCCGCCGCCAACGCGCGGTTGCCCGGCATGGTCCACGGCGTGGTGGTCCAGATGACGATAGCGGCGTCTTGCACCGGCCCGGCCACGATGGGGAAGCGCACCCAGATCGTGTGGCTGGTGTGATCCTGATATTCGATTTCGGCATCGGCCAGGGCGGTTTTTTCCACCACCGACCACATCACCGGGCGCAACCCGCGATACAGCGCGCCATTATGCACAAAACGGCCGATTTCGGCGGCAATCGCTGCCTCGGAAGCAAAATCCATGGTGGCGTAGCGGTTGACGAAATCGCCTGCCACACCCAGACGCTCGAATTCGCGGCTTTGCACCTCGACCCATTTGGCGGCCCAGGCGCGGCACTCGGCGCGGAAATCGAGCACCGGCACGTCGTCTTTGTTCTTGCCCTTTTTGCGATATTGCTCCTCGATCTGCCATTCGATCGGCAGGCCGTGGCAATCCCAGCCGGGGATGTAATGCGCATCGAAGCCGGCCATCTGATGGGCGCGGTTGATCACGTCCTTTAGAATTTTGTTCAGCGCGTGGCCGATGTGCGGCTCGCCGTTGGCATAGGGAGGGCCATCGTGCAGCATGAAGCTCGGCCGCCCGGCCGACTGCGCCCGCAGTTGCGCGTAGATGCCGAGCCGTTGCCAGCGCGCCAGAATCCCCGGCTCGTTCTTCGGCAAATCGCCGCGCATGGGGAAATTTGTCGTGGGAAGAAAGACTGTGTCCCGGTAATCGCGCTCGCTCATAACCATTCCTTGGGCAGAAGCGTTGGTTTATGCAAAGCTATCGGCGTGAAGGCAAGCTTTGTGCTTCATGCGGCCTCGCCCGCGCACCAGCCGCTGGCCCAGGCCCATTGAAAATTATAGCCGCCCAGCCATCCGGTCACGTCCACCGCCTCGCCCACCACGAACAGGCCGGGCACATCGCGGGCCTCCAAAGTGCGCGAGGATAGATCGCGCGTGTCCACGCCGCCGCAGGTCACTTCGGCCTTGGCGTAGCCTTCCGTGCCGCTGGGGGTGATGGTCCAGGCCGAAAGGCGCAGGGCCAGGGCGCGCAAATCGCGATCCGGCATGTCGGCGATGCGGGTGGCACCCACGGGCACCAATGCTTGCGCCAATCGCTGCGGCAAGATCTCGCTCAACACGCTGCGCGGTTCGGCGCGCGGGCGGGTGCGTTTGCGGTCGAGCATGAATGCCAACGCATCCTGCCCCGGCAAAAGATCGAGCGTGATCGCACCTTCGCGCCAGCAAGATGAAATTTGCAAAATCGCTGGCCCTGACAGGCCACGATGGGTAAACAGCATCGCCTCACGAAATGTTTTCTTTTTGTATTTGGCATCGATGTCGAGCGACACCCCGGCCAAATTTTCCATCATCGCCAGATTTTCCCCCGCGAACGTCAGCGGCACCAATCCGGGGCGCAGTTCAGTGACCCGCAAGCCAAAACGCCTGGATAGATCATAGGTAAATCCGGTTGCCCCCATCTTGGGGATCGATAGGCCGCCGGTGGCCAGCACCAGCGATTTCGCCTGAAAACGACCGTGATCCGTTGCCACCTGAAACAAATCCACGCGGCTGACATCGGTTATTTTATGCGCCAGCCTGATTTCCACCCCCACGGCGGCGGCTTCATCCAGCAGCATCTTGACGATCAAGCGCGCCGAGCCATCGCAAAACAACTGGCCTAATTTTTTCTCGTGATAGGCAATGCCATGTTTAACTACCAGCGCGATAAAATCCCGCGGGGTGAAACGTCCCAGCGACGATTTGCAGAAATGCGGATTTTCCGACCAGAATCGTTCCGGCGCCGTGCCAAGATTGGTGAAATTGCACCGCCCGCCGCCCGAGATCAGAATTTTCGCCCCGGCCTCGGCCACGTGATCCAGCAGCAATACGCGCCTGCCGCGCTTTCCCGCGGCAATCGCGGCCATCAAACCCGCCGCACCGGCGCCCAGAATTATCACATCATGTTCACTCATCGGCGGCTTATGCCACGCGCCGCAAATATCGCCAAACGAGCGACAGGGCTGATTGACCATCTTCCCATCCTCTGGCAGCTTTAGCACGGAGGAACGGAGAAAATGCCCAAGGGTCTCGCCGACACCCAATCGTTTCTGGCCGAACTTGAGGCGCTGGCCCAAGCCAGCCGCGCCGCGCCCGTGCCGCCACCGCCGCCCATCGAAGACGACAGACCCACGCCCACCCGCGGCAAGCCGCTGGCCACCTCGGCCGAAGGCCACCGTGGCCGCATCCGTGCGCGGTTGCTGCAGGCCGGGCCGGATTCGGTCGCCGATCACGAATTGCTGGAAATGGTGCTGTTCCTGGCGCTGCCCCGGCGCGATACCAAACCCGTCGCCCGATCGTTGCTTGGCCGTTTTGGCAGCTTCGCCGCCGCTATTTCCGCCTCCCCCGCCGATCTATGCGCCATCGAAGGCATGGGCCAGGCCGCGGCCGCCGCACTCAAGATCATCCAGGCCGCCGCCCACCGGCTGGCGCACGCGCAAATCAGCGAAAAGCCGCTGCTCAATAATCAAGAGCGCGTCCATGACTATCTCACCTCGGTGATGGCGCACGAGACGGTGGAACAATTCCGCGTGCTGTTTCTCGACCCGCGCAATCGCCTGATCGCCGATGAAGTGCTGGGACGCGGCACGGTGAACCACACCCCCGTATATCCGCGCGAAGTGCTGAAGCGCGCATTGGAATTGCAAGCCACCGCCCTCATCCTGGTGCATAATCACCCCAGCGGCGATCCCACCCCTTCGTCCGAAGACAAAGCCATGACCAGGGAAATTCATGCGGCGATCAAAACATTGGGGCTGACGCTGCATGATCACATTATCGTGGGGAAGAATGCGATCGCAAGTTTTCGGCAGATGAAGTTGTTGTAGGGGAAGGTTCTTCCCTCACTCCCCCGCCGCATCCAACAACGCCAAATTCTGTGTCGCCAGATCGGCGCTGCTGCTGTTGGGGTCGATCTGCTGCACCCGCACCCAATCGGCGCGGGCGGCGGCGGGGTTGCCTTGGCGTTGTTCGACGATGCCGCGTTCCAGCAGGGCGTCTTGATTGTTGGGGTCCAGCGCCAGGGCTTGGTTGGCGTTGTCGATCGCTTGCGGCAACTGGTTCAACTGGCGCAGGCTGGTGGCGCGGGCGACCAGGGCTTCGCTGCGTTTGGGGTCTGCCGCCAGGCTGATATCCAGATCTTTCACGGCGGCCGGGAAATTCTTGGTGGCCAAGGCGGCGAGTGCGTCGTCGAAATGCAGATCGGGATCGTCGGGCAGCAGGGTGAGGGCGGCCTGGCTGGCGATGCGGGCCTGGGCGGGCTGGTCGATCATCAGAAAGGCGCGGCTGGCCTGGCCCAGAATGGCGGCGCGGGCGCTGGGGGCTTCGGCGGTATCCTGTCCGATTTGCATCAGGATGGGGGCGCCCAATCCGGCGTTGCCCAGTTCGATTTGTGCCAGCGCCTGACAGTGAAGTGCGGCGTTGCCGTTGAGTTTTTGCGCGAATCCCAAAGCGCCTTCGGGATCTTGCTCGATCATGTCGAGGCATTGGTTATATGCTTCGCCACCGCCCAGCCGGGGTGGGGGCGGGGGCACGGGCAACACCTCGTCGGAGGGAAGGTTGGGTTCAGGCCGAGAGGCGCGCATGTGCCAATGCCACCACGCACCGCTCGCTGCCGCGCCAAGCGCGAGCAGAGCTGTTAGCCACAGGATCGGAAGCGTATTTCTTCTCACAAGGATCAGTGTATCAAGGAACCGGGGCCAAGGCCACGGGGAGGGGCGTGCCATGCGTTTGCATATTTTTGGCTTCGGTTTCACCGCCCAGGCGCTGGCCGATATCGTGCCGGTGGCCAGTGTGAGCG
>JAJZHU010000013.1 GCA_021798375.1 Pseudomonadota bacterium
TGCCCACGCCCAGCAAAGCGAGTCGCGCCACGCCGCCACCACGGCCATTCTGCAAGCGGGACCGATCGAGGCATTGTTGGGCGCGGAAACCGCCGGCATCGCCCCGGCTTTTTCACCGCTGCGCGAAGACGGCACACTGACCCTGGCGGCCCAGGCGTGGCTGGCGGTGCGCGAAATCTCGCCCGAGGCAGCACTGGCCGCCGCACTTTTGGGCGAAAGCCCGTTCCCGCAGCCGAACGCCACGGCTTATGGCGCCATGATCGACGCGGTTGCGCCCTTTTTGCACGAACTCCCCGTGCGGCCGGAAACCAGCCCATTGCCGATGGGGCGCGCGAACATGGAAGAATTGCCGCCGCGCCGGCGCGGATACACCCAAAAAGCCACCGTCGGCGGGCACAAATTATATCTGCGCACGGGCGAATACGACGATGGGCGATTGGGTGAGATTTTCGTGGCACTCAACAAGGAAAGTGCCGCGTTTCGCGGTTTGATGGATTGTTTTGCCATCGCGGTCAGCCTGGGGCTGCAACATGGCGTGCCGCTCGCCCGCTTCACCCACGCCTTCACCGGCACGAAATTCGCTCCGGCGGGATTTGTCGAAGGCGATGCCTCGGTGCCCGCCGCCACATCCCTGGTCGATTATCTGTTCCGCAACCTGGCGGCGAGTTATTTGGGCGAAACTGCACAACAACCCGCGGCGCCCTTGATCGAACGCGAACCGGCACCACTTTTGCCTCTGGATTTGCCGCAAGCACGTAGGCAGAATTTAAAACTGGTTCGTTAATCCCCCAAGGAGTCGCCATGTCGAGCGAGATCACCCACCGTCTGGCGGAATTGGGGATTACCCTGCCCGCGCCCATGGCCCCGCTCGCCAATTATCTGCCATTCGTGCGATCGGGCGATCTGGTGTTTGTCTCAGGCCAGCTTCCCGCCCGCGACGGCAAAGTGGCCTATACCGGCAAAGTGACGGTGGATATCGCCATCGAATCCGCCCAGACGGCGGCGCAATTGTGCTTTATCAATCTATTGGCGCAGCTTTCGGCGGCATGTGAGGGCGATTTGAACCGCGTGCGCCGGGTGGTGCGTCTGGCCGGATTTATCGCCGCTCCCGCTGATTTCACCCAACATGCGCTGGTGATGAACGGTGCTTCGGATCTGGCCGTGGCGATATTTGGCGAAGCCGGACGCCACGCCCGCTGCACCGTGGGCGTGCCGTCCCTGCCCGCCGACGCAACCGTGGAAGTCGAAGGCGTCTTTGAGATCGGCTGATCTCATGCCGGGCGGCTATGGGCTATCGCTGTCGTTGCACCGGGCCATCACCGAAATCCCGGCCCATGATTGGGATCTGTGCGCGGGCAACGACAACCCGTTTCTAAGCCACGGCTTTCTGTCCGCCATCGAAGACAGCGGATCCACCGGCCGCGCCGCGGGTTGGATTCCCTGGCATGTCGCCCTGCGCGATCGGGCGGGCACGATCCAGGCGGTGGTGCCTTTGTATGAAAAAACCCATTCCTACGGCGAATATGTGTTCGATCACGCCTGGGCGCAGGCATTCGCGCGCGTGGGCGGGCATTATTACCCCAAATTACAGGTCGCCGTTCCCTTCACTCCCGTGCCGGGACCGCGCCTGTTGCGTCGCCCCGGCGTGCCGCTCGGGCCTTTGGCGGCCGGGTTGATCGAGGTTTGCCAGCAGTTCCAACATTCGTCGCTGCACATCACTTTTTGCACCGCCGCCGAAGCCGAGGAATTGACCCGCGCCGGTTTTCTGCCGCGTTTGGGCGTGCAATTTCATTGGCACAATCAGGGCTGGCGGAATTTCGATGAATTTCTCGCTGCCCTCAATTCGCGCAAGCGCAAGGCCATCCGCCACGAACGCGCCGCCGCCCACGCCTCCGGTTTGCGTTTCGTCACGCTGCGCGGCGATGATATCAAACCGGCGCATTGGGACGCATTTTACCGGTTTTATCTTTCCACCATCGACCGCAAATGGGGTGCGCCCTATCTGACACACGAATTCTTCCCCTTGATTTCAAAATATCTGGGTGATCGCGTGGTGTTGATGATGGCGTCCGATGGCGAAACTCCCGTCGCCGGAGCGCTTAATCTGATGGGCAGCGACGCGCTTTATGGCCGCAACTGGGGCGCCTTGGGCGAGTATCCGTTTCTGCATTTCGAATTATGCTATTATCAGGCCATCGATTTCGCGCTGGAACATGGCCTTTCCCGCATCGAGGCCGGCGCGCAGGGCGAACACAAGATCCAGCGCGGCTATCTGCCGGTGGAAACCCATTCCACCCATTGGTTCGCCCATGCGGGCCTGTCCTCGGCGGTGGCCGATTATCTGGCGCACGAACGCCCCGCCATTCGTGCGGAAATCGCCGAATTGAGCCGCCTTTCGCCATTTCGTGCCGCGTAGAACCGGCGGGATGAGAAGACAGCACATGCCCGATCATCCCACCATCCACCCATCAAGCAGGCGGCGGGATTGGGCAGGCGTTGCCAGCATCGTTTGGGTGGTGATCGTCATCGCCATCGCCCTGATCGCCGCGACAGCACCGATTCTGCTGCCCGCCGCGCCGAAAATCGACGCCGACCTGCGCAAAATAGCCGCCGCCGTCATCTTCGCCACCAGCTATCTGGCGCTGGCCGCCGGCAAAGTGCCTGGATTGCTGATCGACCGGGCCGGGGTCGCATTGGTGGGCGCCGGTATGATGGTCGCTTGCGGCGCATTGCCGGTGCAGGCGGCCTATCAGGCGATCGACCTCAACACCATCGTGCTGCTGCTTGGCATCATGATCGTGGTGGCCAGCCTGCGCCTGTCCGGCTTTTTCGCGCTTGCCACCAGTTGGGTGATGGAACATGCGAAAAGCCCGCTGGCGCTGCTGTGCGTGGTGACCGCAACCTCCGGCATCTTTTCGGCCTTCCTGGTCAATGATGCGATTTGTTTGGTGCTGGCACCCTTGGTGCTGGAGTTGACGCTGCAAATGGGACGCAAACCGGCGCCCTATCTGTTGGCGGTGGCGATGGCATCCAACGTGGGGTCAGTCGCCACGATCACCGGCAATCCGCAGAACATCATGATCGGCAGCTTCTCGCATATTCCATACCTGACATTCACCCGCACCCTGGGGCCGGTGGCGCTGATCGGATTGACCATCACCGCCGGTCTGGTGGCGCTGTTTTACCGCGATGAATTCAAGGCGCCGGACATTCTGGCGGCGGTCAAACCGCGTATCCAAATCAACCGCGCGCTGATATGGCGCGCGCTTGCCGGAACCGCGGTGATGATTGCGTTGTTCTTCGCCGGCCTGCCGCCCGCCAAAGCCGCGATCATCATCGGCGGCTTGCTGTTACTCACCCGGCGCATGAAAAGCAAACGCATCTACGCCGAGATCGATTGGTCGTTGTTGCTGATGTTTGCGGGATTGTTCATCATCGTGGCCGGAGCGGAACGCACACTGCTCTCGCCCGATCTGATCGCGGCCATCGGCCAACTGCATCTGGATCAGATCCCCGTTCTAAGCGCGGTGACGGCCATATTATCCAACCTGGTCAGCAACGTGCCGGCCGTGATGATGCTGAAGCCGTTTGTCGAGACCCTGCCGCATCATGCCCGCAGTTGGATGACCGTCGCCATGGCATCGACCCTGGCGGGCAATTTCACCATTCTTGGCTCGATTGCCAATTTGATCGTGGTGCAGAAGGCCGCCGCCCGGGGCATCGAAATCAGCTTTTGGGACTATTTCAGGATCGGCGCACCGCTTACACTCATCACCCTGGCGATCGGCACGGTTTGGTTGTGGTTATGAAATTTTTATCAATGTGGAAAATTTCCGATGAAATTCTTTTTTGCGCGTTTCTTATTACTAAGCCTCATCGCCATCCTTCCCGCACAAGCGCGCACGATAAAAATCACCACCTGGAATTTGGAATGGCTCACGCTGCGCCCGCAAGGAGATCATGCCTTGCCCAGTGGCGTGGCGCCGAAAACCGCCGACGCCATCGCCCGTCTGCATGATTACGCCGCCAAACTCGATTCCGATGTTATCGCCTTTGAAGAAGTCGATGGCCCGGACATGGCGGCACGCATTTTCCCCGCCGATCGCTATCAGATCGTCACCGATGACGGCAACGAGGTTCAGCGCGTGGGATTCGCCATTCGCCGGGACATTAAATTTCAACACAACCCCGATTTGTCCGCATTGAATTTGGGACATCGCGGCTTGCGCGCCGGCGTTGATGTCACGCTCGATCTGGATGGCCACACGCTGCGTTTGCTTGGGATGCATTTGAAAAGCGGTTGCGCCGGCGGCAACTTCAGCACCGAGTATGCGGAAAAAGCGTGCCGGCAACTGGGCCGGCAATTGCCGGTTCTACAAGATTGGATCACCGCCCGGGCCGCCGACAGCGAGGCTTTCGCCCTGCTGGGCGATTTCAACCGCCGCATGTACGACCGCGAGAAATTCTGGAATCAACTTGAATCCAGCGCCCCATTGACGCTGACGGACGAGGGTGAAGACAGCCCATGCTGGGGCGGCGACAGCTTTATCGATCACGTAATCCTGGGCGGCGCCGCGCGCGGCTGGGAGGTGCCGAATTCATTGCGGGTGTTGGTTTATCGGGAAAAAGACAAAAGTTTCAAGGAAACATTGTCCGACCACTGCCCGGTTTCGGTGCAGTTGGACGTAAAGTAACGCCATGGATAATTCCGCGACAATCCAGTAGCCTCCCCACTCCCACCCAATTCCCAAGGGGCAGATCCATGTCACTCACCCTGTTTGTCACAGGCGTCACCGCCGGGTTTGGCCGCGCCATCGCCCGCCGCTTTATCGCCGATGGCCATCGTGTGATCGGCGTCGGGCGGCGGGCCGAACGTCTGGCGGAACTGCACACCGAATTGGGGGACAACTTCCTGCCCATGCAATTGGATGTCACCGATCTCACAGCCGTCGATGCCTTGCCGCAAACCCTCCCCGCCGCCTGGCGCGACATCGATGTGCTGGTCAATAACGCGGGACTGGCACTGGGCACCGCCCCCGCACAGCAAGCCGATCTTGCCGATTGGGACCTTATGGTGAACACCAATATATCCGGCCTGATCCATGTCACCCGCGCGCTACTGCCCGGCATGGTGGCGCGCAACAAAGGCACCATCGTCAATATCGGCAGCACCGCCGGGCGTTATGCCTATCCGGGCGGCAATGTCTATTGCGCCAGCAAAGCCTTTGTCGAACAATTCTCGCTGTGTCTGCGCGCCGATCTGGTGGCGAATAATATTCGCGTGACAGATATCATGCCGGGCCTGGTGGGAGGCACCGAATTCAGCCATGTGCGTTTTCATGGCGATGCCCAAAAGGCCGATGCCGTCTATCAAAACACCAAACCGCTCGATGAGAACGACATCGCCGAGGCGGTGCATTGGGTGGTGAATTTGCCCGATCATGTGAATATCAATGTGATCGAGATGATGCCGACCTGTCAGGCGCCGGGGCCGCTGGCGATTAGCAGGCAAGCAAACAACAAATGACAAAAAAAGAGGCAAAAAAACTTTTGTCACCAGGGCTTACCCGGCGGCAGGTGCTTGCTACCGCGATCATTGCGCCCACGATCACATCCACCAGCCCGACGCCGATCCGTGCCATCGTCAATCACATCGACGCCCTCCCCACGGGGCCGGTTTGGCTGGCGAGCTACCCCGGCGACGCCACACCGCCCGCCCTGCGCAACGCTGCCTTTGTCTATGACAACGCGCTGGCGCTGATCGCGCTTAAATCCCACGGCAACATCGCCGCCGCCCTGCGTATCGGCGAGGCCATGCTCATCGCACTCGACCATGATCGTTTCTGGCACGATGGCCGTCTGCGCAACGCCTATCGCGCCGGCCCGGCCACCACCCCCGCCGCCCTGCCCGGCTATTGGAACGCGAAGCTCAATCTGTGGAGCGAGGACGCCTATCAAGCCGGTTCAGCCACCGGCAATGTCGCCTGGGCCGCCCTCGCGCTGCTTCACCTCGCCCCGCACGGCGCGCGCTTTCAATCCGGCGCCCAGCGGATGATCGCCTGGCTCGATGGCAACACCTCGGCCCAAGGCATCATCGGCGGCTATTTCGGCGAGGAGCCCCACCCCATCCAGCAAAATTGGCGCTCAACCGAACAAAACATCGACGCCGCAGTAGTCATGCGGGCCGTAGGCGACTCGCGCGCTGATTGGTGCCGCGCCTTCGTCACCCACCAATTCGACCGCGCGCGGGGCTGTTTCAACACGGGATCCACCCCCGGTCCCACCGCGCTCGATGCCAATCTGTGGCCGTTGCTGGCATTCCCCGATCCTCCGCACGAATGGCGCCGCGCGCTCGACTGGGTGCGCGCACACTACGGCGCGGAAGGCGGGCTGGGCTTTCGGGACAATCCTGATGGCCTATGGACCGAGGGCACTGCCCAGGGCGCGCTCACCTTTGCCCTGTCGGGCGATCCGGCAACGGCGGCCAAACTTCTGGCCAAACTTCCTGAAATGGCCGCCAGCAACGGCTATTTGCGCGCGGCAAACCACGAAATTCGCACCGGGCTTGCGATCGGCCCCCACTCCACCAGCGACGATTTCCGCTATTACCCACTGCCTCATCTGGGCGCCACCGCCTGGGCCGCGCTGGCGTTTGCCCGCGTAAATCCATTTCGGATTGATCACATTTAGGCGTAAGCTAGGTTAGAACGAACCCCACGGAGGCAGATATGTACGACGAAGTATCCCCAGAAGACGCGAACAACGACGCCAATTGGCAGGTGATCCGCGAAGATCTCGACCGGCTCCGCGCCGATCTGGCCCGTCTGGGCGAAAAATCCCTCGCCGAGGGGCAAGATAAATTGGCCGAGGAACTCGCCTCTCTGCGGATCAAAGCCGCGTCGCTGGCATCCAAGGTCAACCACACCGGCCGTTCGGCGCATGAAGACGTGATTTCTTATGTCCGCGACAACCCGATCACCAGCGTCGGCGGCGCTTTTGGGCTTGGATTGCTGGTTTCCGCCCTGCTCGCGCGCCGTTCGTAACCAGCCATGGACCCGGTCCGCGCCTTGTTCGAATTGTTCCGCCTGGGCACACGCTTCAGCGAGATCCGCGACAAGCTCACCCGCGCCACGCACACAGGCATCATGGTCGCCACCCTGATCTCGCTGGCGCTCAGTATCGCGGCCATCGCCTTGTGTCTGTTGGTCTATGCGCTCGATCGCGCGCTTTTGCCCTGGCTCGGCGAAGTGGGCAGTGCGCTGTTGCTGGCGTTTTTACTGTTTGGCGCCGCCGCCGGCATCTATCTGCGCGCACACAGCTTGCTGAAAACGCCGCCTCCGCTCCCTGTTAGTGTGCCGAGCAAGCCGGAAGAAATGTCCACCTCCGCCTTGCTGGCTCTGCTGGGTGGAATCGTGGTGGGCACGGTGCTGCAAGCGCGCAAGGATTCCAAGGAACCGCTATGATCGTCCAAACTGCTGCCTCCCGGTTTCTCACCGCGCCGGCGGCGCTGTTCCTGCTTGCCGCCCCCGCCGCCCATGCCGCCCATCACGAACAGGATCTGGTCGATCAGGCCCGGCTCACGCTCGACGATGTCAAACGTGATCCCGCCTTCGGCAACGCCAAACAATTGCTCCGCCGCGCCCAGGCCATATTGATCGTGCCCGCATTGATCAAAGGCGGATTCGTGGTGGGCGGCGAAGGCGGCACCGGCGTGTTGCTAACCCGCCAATTCGACCAATGGAGCCCACCGGCCTTTTACACGCTGGCCTCGGCCTCGCTCGGGTTCCAATTCGGCGCACGGAAATCAAAGCTGGTGCTGATCATCATGACCGACCGCGGCAAGCGCGCTTTCATGGAAAATCAATTCAAGCTGGGCGCCGCGGCCGGCCTGACCATCATCACCCTCGGCAGTTCCGCCGAAGCCGCCACCTCGGGCAACTCCCCGGCCGATATCGTCGCCTGGGCCTCGTCTTCGGGTGCCTATACCGACGTTACGTTGAATGGCTCGGTAGTCGAACCGCGCGAAGCCTATGATCGCGGCTATTACGGACGCGATGTGTCGTCGTATGCCATCGTCAGCCTGAACGAGGCAATAAACCCAGGCGCCGACGCGCTGCGGCAAAAATTGCTGGAAATGGCGGGGCCGTAAGATTTCCTCATGCGCATCATCCTGATTTCGCTGCTCCGCGCCTATAGCCGCCGCACCCTGATGCAGCAGCGGTTGCAACAACTCGGGCTTGATTTCGAAATCCTAGATGCCACCGACGGCGCCACCATCACCGACGAACAGCGCGCCCGGGTCGATCATACCGCACGCAAATGCATCACCTGCTACCCGCTCAGCGACAACGAAATCGGCTGTTATTTCAGCCATCTGCGCGCGATCGAACTGATCGCCCACGGCCCCGATGCGATGGGCGCAATTTTGGAGGACGATGTCACCCTCGCCCCCGATCTGGCGGCGGGACTTAACGCGATCGAAGCCCGCGGCCTGCCGTTCGATGTAATCACCCTGCATCGAACCATGAAAAATGGCGAGATTTTCGCCCCCTGCGCCGAGCTTTTGCCCGATCTGCAATTGGGCCGCATCGGCTATACCCACATGAACCTGCAAGGCTACGTGATCAGCCGCAGCGGGGCGTTACGTTTTTTGCGGCACGTCCAAGCCCGCGGCATCGGCCACGCGGTGGACAAGGAAATGCACCGCTACTGGGCCAACGGACTCGATATTTATGGCCTGTCGCGCCCCCTGGTCACCCACGCCGACCATGGCCATTCGATCATCGATGAAACCCGCGCCCCGCGTGCGGCCTATCCGGATGCCGGCCGGCTATGCTGGAGATGGGCGCGGTTTCAAACCAAGATCATCGATTCGATCGCGAAGAGATGGGCGTTTGGGAAATATGTGAGGCAAGGCAAGGCGGCGCATCGGTAAGAATCCACTTTTTAAAGTAGCTCGGTATCCAACGCATACCCCGCCGCCCGCACCGTGCGCACCACATCCAACTCGTCGCCCTGGTTGATCGATTTGCGCAGGCGGCGAATATGCACATCCACCGTGCGCGGCTCGACGTGAATATCCGGCCCCCACACCGCATCCAGCAATTCCTCGCGCGCGAACACCCGGCGCGGGTGTTGCAGGAAGAATTCCAGCAAGCGGAACTCGGTCGGCCCCAGATGCACGGCGCGGCCATTGCGCTGCACGCGGTGCGAGGTGAGGTCCATATCGATGTCATGGAACGACAGACGCCCCTTGGAGGGCACATTGTTGGAGCGCCGCAACAGGGCGCGGATGCGCGCCAGCAGGGCATCCATATTGAACGGCTTGGTGATGTAATCGTCGGCGCCGGTGTTCAACCCGCGCACCGCGTCCTGATCCTCGGTGCGGGCGGTGACCATGATCACCGGCAATTCGCGGGTGGCCGGACGGCGGCGGATCTGACGGCAGACCTCGATGCCCGACATCACCGGCAGCATCCAATCCAGCAACACCAGATCGGGTTGCGCTTCGGCGATGCGGGTGATGGCTTCCTGGCCATCAGCCGCCTCATCGACGCGAAATCCGGATTTTTCCAGATTATAACGCAGCATCGTGGCAATGGCGGCCTCGTCTTCCACCACCAACACCAAAGGTTTGGCGAGGCTGGTGTAGGATTCCGGACCCGGAGCAACCCCCTGCGCGGGGGCGTTCATGGAAAAACTCATGGCTTATTGTTCCTTGGGACGCACAATCGCATAGGCTGAATTATCTCCCTTGGGGCGACCCTCGGGCAGCACTTCACCAGTGATGGCGTAATAGGTGACTTCGGCGATGTTGGTGGCGTGATCGCCGATGCGCTCCATATTTTTGGCCACGAACAGCAAATGGGTGCAGGGCGTGATATTGCGCGGATCTTCCATCATATAGGTGATCAATTCGCGAAACAGCGCGTTATAGAGATCATCCACCGCCTGATCGGCGCGCCACACCTGCACCGCCTTTTCCGGCGAGCGAAGATCGATCGCATCGATCACCAGTTTCAGATTTTCCTGCACCAGGCGCGACATATGCCCCAAGCCGCTGAGCGTGAAAGGCAGGGCGAACTGGTTCAGCACGATGCTGCGCTTGGCCACGTTGGCGGCGTAATCGCCGATGCGTTCCAGATCGCCGGTGATTTTCAGCGTCGCCACGATCTGCCGCAGGTCGCTTGCCACCGGCTGACGCAGCGCCAGCAGACGTATCACGAACTGCTCGGCCTCCCGTTCGATCGCATCGACCGCCGGGTCTTGTTCCACCGCGCGCGTGGCGGCGGCCCCGTCGCCGTTCACCACGGCATCGGTGGCCAAGGCCACCTGGGATTCAACTAGGCCACCCATCTGAGTGACCAGATCGCGCAGCTTGGCAAGCTCATGTTCATAGCTCTTCACGATATGCTCGGCGCCGTCGTTCATCGCCGTCCCCTTTAACCAAATCGACCGGTTACATAGTCTTGCGTGCGCTTCTGACGCGGCGCGGTGAAAATTTGCGTGGCGGTGCCGACTTCGACCATCTCGCCCAGATAGAAAAACGCCACCTGATCGGCGCAGCGTGCCGCCTGCTGCATGTTGTGGGTGATGATGGCGATGGTGAAATCGCGCTTCAATTCGTCGATCAATTCCTCGACCTTCAACGTGCTGATCGGATCGAGCGCGCTGGTCGGTTCATCGAGCAAAATCACTTCCGGGCGCGTGGCAATGGTGCGCGCGATGCACAAACGCTGTTGCTGCCCGCCCGAAAGCCCGATGGCGGAGGTATTCAGCCGGTCTTTCACCTCGTCCCACAACGCGGCCTTGGTCAGCGCCCATTCAACCCGCTGATCCATATCCGCCTTCGACAGACGTTCGTGCAGCTTCACGCCAAAACGGATATTATCGGCAATCGACATCGGGAAGGGCGTCGGCTTTTGAAACACCATGCCGATACGCGCGCGCAACGCATTGATATCCGTGCCCTTGTCCAGAATATTATACCCATCCATCAGCACTTCGCCCTCGGCGCGCTGCCCCGGATAGAGGTCGTACATGCGATTGAGCACCCGCAACAGGGTGGATTTGCCGCAGCCCGATGGCCCGATCATGCCCGTCACCTTGCAATCCGGCAGATCGAGACTGATCGATTTCAACGCCTGGTTGGCGCCATAATAAAAATCGAGATTCTTGATCGCCAAACGCGGCTCGTTTTGCGTCGCGCGTGCCTGCGATGCTGGCGCATTGATCGTCTGTTCGCTCATGGTGATACTCATGCTCTCTTTGTCCCCTTCCGTCAGCTACGCTTACGCAAGACGACACGCGCCAAAATATTCAAAGCCAATACGCCCGCGGTGATCAACAACGCGCCAACCCAGGCCAGTTGCACCCAGTCGTCGAAAGGCGAACTGGCATAGCTGTAAATCGTCACCGGCAGGCTCGACATCGGTTGGGTCATATCCAACGACCAGTTCAGATTGCCGAGCGAGGTAAACAACAACGGCGCGGTCTCGCCCGCCACGCGGGCAATCGCCAGCAAGATGCCCGTCACAATCCCATCGCGCGCGGCACGATAGCAGATTTGGGTGATCGCTTTCCATCTTGGCGCACCCAACGCCACCGCCGCTTCACGCAAGGAAATCGGCACCAGCCGCAACATATCCTCGGTGGTGCGCACCACGATTGGCACCACGATCACCGCCAACGCCACAACACCGGCCCAACCGGAATAACCGCCCGCCGGTTCCACCATCAACCGGTAAACAAACAAGCCGATCAGGATCGATGGCGCCGACAGCAAAATATCGGAAACAAACCGCACGGCCTCGCCCAATTTCGAATCGCGGCCATATTCGGACAGATAAGTGCCAACCAGCAGCCCAACCGGCGTTCCCAGCAACGTGCCAAGCCCGGCCTGGATAATGGTGCCGACGATGGCATTGAGCAAACCGCCGCCGTCGCCCGACGGCGCGGTGATCCTGGTGAAGACCGTCCAGTTCATCCCGCCGATGCCGTTCGACACCAAGGTGAACAGAATCGAGCCCAACAAAAACAACCCCGCCAGCGTGGCCAGCACGCACAAGGCTTCGATCAGCCTGCTTACGGCGCGGCGACGGCGCGAAAGACGCAGGGCAACACCTTGATCACGCAAAGGAAATCCGCTTGCCGTGCCGCTGTGGGTGACGTTCATGAGGCCGCTCACTCCTTGAACTTCGGCCGCAGCAACAGGCGCGAAATGGTCAGCACGATGAACGAAATCACGAACAGGATAAAACCAAGCGCCAGCAGCGACGCCAACTTCAGACTGCCGGTTTCGCTTTCGCCAAATTCCAGCGCCACCAGCGAAGCAATGGTATTGCCCGAATTGAACAGGCTGGGCGTGATGCGATTGGCATTGCCGATCACAAACGTCACCGCCATCGTCTCGCCCAAGGCACGCCCCAGCCCCAACATGATCCCGCCAACCACCGCATTCTTGGTGTAGGGAAAAACCACCGAACGCACCACTTCCCAGGTGGTGCAGCCCACGCCGTAAGCCGATTCCTTGTAAACCGCCGGCACAGTGGCGAACACGTCGCGCATCGTCGCACCGATGAACGGAATGACCATCACCGCCAAAATGAACGCGGCGGTAAAGATCCCGGTCCCGAACGGCGGACCGGCAAATAATCTATCCATCACCGGCACATGGTGAAAACCGGCGATCATTGCCGGTTCGAAATGGGTGGACATGAACGGCACCACGACAAAAAAGCCCCACATGCCGTAAATGATCGAAGGCACCGCCGCCAACAGCTCGATCGCCGTGCCCACGGGGCGACGCAGCCAGCCGGGCGCGAGTTCAGTCAGATAAAACGCAATGCCGAAGGAAACCGGCACCGCCATGATCAAGGCCAGCACCGAGGTGACCAGCGTGCCATAAACCGAAACCCCGGCGCCAAAAACTTCGGTGACAGGATTCCAATTGGTCGAGATGAGAAAACCCGGTCCAAACGCACGAAAGGCCGGCCAGCCGCCAACCGCCAAAATCACGATAATCGAGCCGAGCAGCATCAGAATAAAAATTGCCGCGGCACGGGTCAGACCAGCAAAGATCCGATCACCCCATCTGGCATTGGGAATAGAATTTCGGGCGATGGATGGCGGCACGGAAACTCCTCGGATCAAGCATTATACATCTGACCGGGGAATGCCCGGCCAGATGTATTTTTGCAAGCTACTTCCAGATGGCGGCGCCATCCGGACCCTTGATCGAAGCCGTCCAACCCTTGCGGATGGCGGCTTCCACCGTGGCGGGGAGCGGGATGTAATACAGGCTGCTCGCCGCATCGGCGCCCTTGGCGAAACCATAATCGAAGAACTTCATCACCGCCAGTGACTTGCCGGCGTCTTTCGGATCTTCCGGCAGCAACGCATAGGTCGCCGAAACGATCGGCCAAGACTTGGCGCCCTGGGTATTCAACATATTGGCAACGAAGTTTTTGGCATGTTTCCAATCGGCATTCGACGCCGCCATTTGAAACGATTCCGGAGTCGCGATCAAATAAGCCCCAGCCGCGTTCTGCAACTTGGTGGCCACCAGCGTGTTCTTGGCGGCATACACATATTCCACGTAACCAATGCCACCCTGAACATTCTTCACGGTGCCAGCCACGCCTTCATTGCCCTTGGCGCCGGCGCCAAGCGACCAGCTTACCGAAGTCGCGAAACCGACCTTCGATTTCCATTCCGGGCTGACCTGCGACAGATATGCCGTGAACACATAAGTGGTGCCCGAACCATCGGCGCGATGCACCGGCGCGATGGCCAGATCCGGCAATGCCACGGTGGGGTTCAATGCCTTGATCTTGGGATCGTTCCAGTTGGTGATGTCGCCAAGATAAATTTCGGCCAGCACCGGGCCGGAAAGCTTCAACTGGTTATTGGCAACGCCGGGGATGTTCACGATGGGAACGATCGCGCCGATCGCGGTGGGGAATTGGAATTCCTTCGCAGCCGCCAATTTATCGTCGTCCACCGGGGCATCCGACGCGCCGAAATCGACCGTGCGGGCCTTGACCTGGTTCTGACCAGCGCCCGAACCGATCGATTGATAGTTCAGATCGACGCCAACAGCCGATTTCGCACCCTGGCCCCAAGCGCCGTAAAGCGGCGCCGCAAACGAGCTGCCGGCACCCGTGATCGATTGCGCCATGGCACCGGTGGAAATACCGGCCAACATCGCCGTCAACACGAATGACGACCGGCTTGCAGAAGTGATTTTCATAATGTCCCCTCAGGAATAAGCCACCAACCACGCTGGCTTCGGCTGACCGCAACCTAGTTTCCCACCGCGTCATCCATGTGACAGTTAGATGAAGGTTTGATGACAGTCGCGACCCGCGGCAACGATCGGACAACGGCAACGAAATACCCGGACGATTCAAGACAACGGCGGACCCTCCATCGCCGCTTCGGGATGCACAAAAATCGCCGCAAACGGAGGATGATCAATGGCATAGCCGTGGTCGTAACGCATTTTGTGCGAAATATGCACCTCGCGGAAAAACGTCGCGAACCACCAGGCCAGGGCGGTTTGTCCCTGCTCGGGCAGGCCAATCAACGGGTCGCCGTAAAGCAGAATGACATGATCAACCGGCGCCTGTTCGTTGCGCCAAATGCGCCACCCCTCGTAACCCAACGGGTCCGGCTGGGCTTCGATGCCGCTGGCGGCGCGCAACAGGATCGCCGACTCGGTTTCATAAATTTCCTCAAACATCGGCACATCGAAAAAGCCGTCGCCCGCCAGGGGGCGCACCAGCTTGCGCACGGTGAAATTAACGCCAATTCCCACCGACATTCCCAAACGCCCCACAAAAATCTGGAACAAGCGCCACGTGCCGTAAGGCGTCAGCCCCGGATCGATGCGGCGATAAAGCTCCTTCAGCCTGGGATCGGCGCGAAACGCCGGCAAAACCGATTCGACCGCGCTGGCCAACCCCAGTTCCTCGACCACCACCGCATCCAATGCCGCGATCAACGGCGGCGGCACCACCACCGGCTCGGGAAATAATTCGACCAGACACGTTAGTTTATCGGGCAATATCGTGCCGGCGAAGCCGAACATCAATTGATTGGCGCTGTCGGCCCGGCGCAACAAAATATCGCGCCACCGCGCCACCGTGGCGTGCATGGTCACAGATCGCGGATCGACATCATAGCGTTCCGGCACCGCGCCACCTTCGGTCGGCAGCACAAAGCCCTCATAGCCCAAACGGCCGGCCCCATCGCCCGCCACCAGCCCGACCGGAAACAACAAAGACGCCACCGCCACGGGCGCGTTGGCGGTCTCGTGCAACAATGCCTCGTTGGCGCGATTGGTGCGCCTTGTCTGCCCGTTGTCGTCCGGCGCAAACGGCACCACCGGGGGCACAAACTGCACGGCTTGCGCCAAAAACGCGTTGGCTCCGCCCGCATCGACAACACCCGCCGCGGGCGGCGGACCCTGGGTGTGGTCTTGATGAGGATTGGTTTTGAAGAAAGCCTTAAGATTGGAAAGCATCGTCCGCCTCAAACTGATAGCGCATCATAAAGCGAGGACACAAAAAGCGGCAGCCCCATTTTGCCAATGCGTTCAAGATAGAGCGTGGGCAAGATAGAGCGTGGGCAAGATAGAGCGTGGGCAAGATAGAGCGCGGGCAAGATAGAGCGCGAGTCGAAATTCAGTTCAAGCCGGCGCGATCCTGTTGTATGTTGGGCCGCATCATTGCAAAACGGAATCGCGGCATGGGCTGGACATATCGGCGGACCCGAACCGCCAAAATCAGCATTCCGGGCGTAACGATATGTCCGTCTAACGGTGGCTTCGCTGCCTTGAGCTTTGTTTGAACCAGCGATCTCGTTCCCCCTATCGCGTCGCGGTCATCGGCGGCGGCCCGGCCGGACTTGCCGCCGCCGAGGCAATGGCCCAGGGCGGATTGGCCACAACCGTGTTCGAACGCATGCCCAGCCTGGGACGCAAGCTGCTGATGGCCGGCCGGGGCGGACTCAACATCACCCATTCTGAACCGATCGAGCGTTTCGGGGCGCGCTATGGCCTGGCGGCGGATTGGATGGCCCCCTGGCTTGCCGCATTCCCACCCGCCTCAACGCGGGAATGGTGCGCCGGGCTGGGAGTGTCCACGTTCGTCGGCAGCAGTGGGCGCGTATTCCCCACGGTAATGAAGGCAAGCCCCCTGCTGCGCGCCTGGATCGAACGATTACACGGCCTGGGCGTTCAATTCGTCACCCGCGCGACATGGACCGGTTGGGAAAGGGCCGGTGAAAATCAGGGCGCCTTGCGTTTCGCCGACGGCACCATTTATGCGGCCGATGCGGTGGTACTGGCCTTGGGGGGAGCATCATGGCCCCGACTGGGATCGGATGGCGGTTGGACCGCGCTGCTGCCTGATGTCGGCATTGCCCCCTTGCGGCCGGCCAATTGCGGTTTCAAGGTCGATTGGTCGCCGCATTTCGCCGGGCGCTTCGCGGGCACGCCGCTCAAGCGCATCACCTTGTCATGCGCGGGTCTCACGGTCCCCGGCGAGTTGATGATCACCCTCGAAGGAATCGAAGGCGGCGCCGTCTATGCCCTGTCGGCCCCGGCACGGGAGATGATCGCCCGCGACGGCGCCGCCGAATTACGCGTCGATCTGCGCCCGGATCTGAGCTTTGAGACACTGAATATTCGTCTGACGGCGGCGGGCAGCGAATCCCTGGCCAATCTGCTACGCAAGCGCGCGGGACTGTCCCCGGCGGCGATCGGGCTGGTGCAGCAGGCACGCCACGCGGGGGCCAGTTCATCGCTGGCCGGGCTGATCAAATCCCTGCCGCTGCGACTTGTGGCGCCGGGCGATCTGGCCCGCGCCATTTCCACCGCCGGAGGCATCAGGCTTGAGGAATTGGACCAGCATCTGATGCTGCGCCGCCACCCCGGCGTATTCGCGGCGGGTGAAATGCTGGATTGGGAAGCGCCGACAGGTGGCTATTTGCTGCAAGCCTGCCTGGCCACCGGCATGGCGGCGGGGCGCGGGGTGTTGGCGTGGCGCTCCCGCGACCATGTTGCTCCCCCACCCTCC
>JAJZHU010000235.1 GCA_021798375.1 Pseudomonadota bacterium
CACGGCCTGCACGTCGCCCATGGCCTTTTGCACGGCGGTGAATTGATCGATCACGCGCTGAAAGCTGGATTCCATCTGTTTTTCCACCGCCAGATGCAGTTGCTCGTTCACCTGGCGCTCCAACTCCGCCAGTTTGGCGATGTTGTGTTCGGCCATCTCGCGCAGTTTGGTCTCCAGCAACAGACGCGCCTCGGTCTGGCTGGCGCTCATCGCCGCGGCCAGCAAATGGCTGGCATCCTTGCTTTCCAGACGGAAATTTTCCAGTTTTTCGGCCACGCCGCGCGCGCCGCCCGACAGTTCGGCGCGCAGCAATTCGGCCTGTTCGCGCCATTTCAACTCCAGCATCGCCCGCGTTTCGGCCTGTTCCTGGCCCAATCGCATGGTGAGATGATGCAGTTCGTCCTTGGTTTCCAGCCGGGTGGTTTCCATGCGCGCGGCAAGGGCGCGTTCGCTGTTGGCAACCTCGCGCCGCGTGGCTTCGGCCTCAGATCGCTGTGCGGCCAGACTTTGTTCGAGCAACAGACGCAGCGCGGGGAGTTCGTCCCCGCCGCGCCGCCACAACAGCCACAAGATCGCGACGCAAACGAGCAACGTGGCGAGAGCGATCAGGTCGAAGTTCATGGGGGAGAATCCTGACGGCGAAAAAGATGATTCACCCTTACCCCTTCCCATCTTCCCCCTCAACCGCCAAACGTTTATGGATAAGGCCCGAGCGAGGAGATGACACCGATGGACGAGACGGATTCAGGGCAACCGGATAGCTTGCTGCCCTATGTCGCCTGGACCGAGGAAGCGCTGCGCCATGTGGTGATACGGGCGCTGGAATATATGGTCGCCCACGGCCTGCCCGGCGAGCATCATTTTTATCTCACCTTTCACACCGATTATCCCGGCGTGGTGGTGCCCCCCCGCCTGCTGGCGCGTTACCCGCAAGAAATGACCATCGTGTTGCAGCATCAATTCTGGAACCCCAAGGTCGATCACGTGGCCGGGCAGTTCAGCGTGGGGCTTTCGTTTGGCGGCGTGGACAGCGTTTTGGTGATCCCGTTCGGCGCCATGACCGGCTTTGCCGACCCGCACGCCCAGTTCCAACTGCAGTTCGAGGTGATCGAGCCGGAACAGGAAATCCCCGAACCCGAATATGAGGACGCTCCCGAACCAACCCCGGACGCCACACCGCAGGTGGTGAGTTTGGATGCTTTTCGCCGCCGTACGCCTCCCAAAGAATAAGGCCGTTGTTTGATGTCCAATGTCGTGCATTACTCCCCGATGTTCCCGCTCGCCGAGCAACCCACCCCTTGGCGCAAATTGCCGATCAAGGGCGTTTCGACGCTGGAAGTGGATGGCAAGACCGTCCTGAAAATCACCCCCAGGGCGCTGGCCGATCTGGCCTTTGCCGCGTTTCGCGATGTATCGCATCTGCTGCGGCCCGGCCATTTGCAACAATTGCGCAATATTCTGAATGACCCCGAGGCATCGGGCAACGACCGCTTTGTGGCGCTCGATCTGCTGAAAAACGCGGTGATCGCGGCCCAAGGCGAGTTGCCGATGTGCCAGGACACCGGCACCGCCATCGTATTGGGCAAAAAAGGCCAATATGTCTGGGTGGAAGACGAACGGGGCGGCGGCAACGAGGAAGAGGCGATCTCCGCCGGGGTGCAGCGCACCTACACCGAGTCCAATCTGCGCTATTCGCAGATGGCGCCGCTGACGATGTGGGACGAGGTGAACACCGGCACCAATCTGCCTGTGCAGTTCGATCTGCTGGCGGCACCCGGCACGCATCACGCCAACGAATATCACTTCATGTTCATGGCCAAGGGCGGCGGTTCGGCCAACAAGACCTTTTTGTTCCAGGAAACCCGCGCCGTACTGTCGCCGGAAAAATTGCTGGCGTGGCTGGAAACCAAGATCAAGACGCTCGGCACCGCGGCCTGCCCGCCCTATCACCTGGCCATCGCCATCGGCGGCACCAGCGCCGAAACCACGTTGAAGACGGTGAAGCTCGCCTCGGCGCGCTATCTCGATGGGTTGCCCACGGCGGGATCGGAAACCGGCCATGCCTTCCGCGACCTGGAGATGGAACAAAAGGTGCTGGAACTGACCCAGAACATGGGCATCGGCGCGCAATTCGGCGGCAAATATTTCTGCCACGATGTGCGCGTGGTGCGGCTGCCGCGCCACGGCGCCTCGCTGCCAATCGCCATCGGCGTGTCCTGCTCGGCGGACCGGCAGATTTTGGCCAAGATCACCCCCGAAGGCGTGTTTTTGGAAGCGTTGGAAACCGACCCGGCGCAATATCTGCCCGACATCAGCGACGAACCGCACGGCGATGTGGTCGAGATCGACCTGAACCGCCCGATGGCGGACGTGCTAGCGACACTTTCGACCTATCCGATCAAAACCCGCCTGTCATTGACAGGAACCTTGGTGGTGGCGCGCGACATCGCCCACGCCAAATTGCAAGAGCGGCTGGATCGCGGCGAGGGGTTGCCGGATTATATGAAAAATCACCCGGTTTATTACGCCGGCCCGGCCAAAACCCCCGAAGGCATGCCCACCGGCAGCTTTGGCCCCACCACGGCAGGACGCATGGATAGCTACGTGGCCGCGTTCCAGGCCGCGGGCGGTTCGATGATCATGCTGGCCAAGGGCAATCGCTCGCCTTCGGTGCGCGACGCATGCAAGAAATACGGCGGATTTTATCTCGGCTCGATCGGCGGCCCCGCCGCCCGGCTGGCGCAAGACTGCATCCGCAAGGTGGAAGTGCTGGAATATCCCGAATTGGGGATGGAAGCGATCTGGCGGATCGAAGTGGAAAACTTCCCGGCATTTATCGTGACGGATGATAAGGGGAATGATTTTTTCGAGAAGTTGGGGTAAGGAAGCAGAAGTCGTGCGAAATACAATCGTCAGGCGGAAGCCATTCGGCCGGGAGTGAGGTGCTGGAGTGCCTGCGGGATTTGATTGAACGGGTCGATCTTGGCGCCAGCGACGATAATGGCGAGCCGGAGATCATTCTCACCGGCGCGTTGGCGGCGATGGTGCGGCTGGGCATGGGGAATGACGCTGGCGCAGGCAACAGCGCCAGCAAGCGCGCCGGCGGGTCGATTCCTGGTATGTTCGATTGTTCGGTAAAAGTGGTTGCGGGGGCGCGCAACCACCGACAGTTGACTCCGCCGATGGTGCGTTTTTGACCAGCATAAATATGCATGTTCAGTGATGCGCGTGTTGACACTGGTCGTGATCTGCCAGCGTCTCGATTACGCGGCAATCGCCTACGCGGCCATGACCGCATTCATCCACCATTCTTTGCAGCTCTGCGCGGAGAGCAACCAACTGGCTGATGCGCCGGTCAACTTCAGTCATGTGACGGCGGGCGATGCGATCGGCTTCCGCACATGGTTGTTCCGGCCGCGCGCTCATCGCCAGCAATTCCCGGATGGCATCGACTTCGAATCCCAACTCTCGCGCATGCCGGATAAAAATCAGTCGCGACACTTCGGCACCACCATAACGGCGCTGCTGGCCGTCGCTGCGTAGAGGTAAGGGCATCAGGGCAATCGATTCATAATAACGAATGGTCGGCACTTTCACGCCGGTACGGCGCGATAACTCTCCGATGGAAATTTCCATTTTTACGCTTGCTCCTCTAGTCGCTAGAGGTTGTAACCTCCGCCGCAATTGATGGAAAGGTTACGTGATGGCCGACAACTGCTGCTGCGCAAACACCCGCTCATGTGTGGCACAGATCGGGACACCGGCCGCCCATGGCGCTGTGGGAGCATCGTGTTGTGCCGAAGGGGTGCCCGTCTTTGACGGGGTCAATCCGCGCTACAAGGACGGTGACGCCAATGTGCGCCCGGTTTGGCTATGCTCACGCAACGACGCCGTCGGCAACGTCATGGTGATGATCGCGGCGGCAAGCGTATGGGGCACCGGGACCGCTTTGCCCGATCTTGGCGTCGCGGCGCTAGTGGCGGGAGTTTTCCTTACATCGTCTGTGCAAATTCTGCGGCGAGCATGGGCGGAATATCGTAACGGCCGCCAAACGCATCCCGTCGCGGCGGAGTGAGTTTAATGGCGCATTCGCACGATCAACATGAAGGGCATGATCATGGTGAGCATGAGCATCATCAACACAAAGGTTTGGGCCATGGTCACGCCCCAGCCAGTTTTGGCCAGGCCTTTGCCATTGGCATCGCCCTCAATGCCGCCTTCGTAGTGCTCGAAGTGATGTTCGGCATCGCCGGCAATTCCGTCGCGCTATTGGCGGATGCGGGGCACAACCTGTCTGACGCGCTTGGTCTCGGCGTGGCCTGGGGGGCCGTCAAACT
>JAJZHU010000014.1 GCA_021798375.1 Pseudomonadota bacterium
ACCGATCAATATATCAAAAGGATTGATGAGGCGTTCGTCGATAAGGAACGCGAAATCAAGCAGGTCTAGGCCAGATGGCAGGCAACGCCGAGCTTCCCGCGATACCGGATCGAACGGTGTCGGACGCGGTCGAGACATTCGCTGCATCCAATAATGTGCCGAAGCATGTGGCGATCATCATGGATGGCAACGGCCGTTGGGCGCGGGCGCGTCATTTGCCGCGCGTCGCCGGTCATCGTGCCGGTGCGCAGGCCGTGCGCAAGGTGATCGAATCAGCCATCCGGTCGGGCGTGGCCTGGTTGACTTTGTATGCCTTCAGTTCGGAAAATTGGCGCCGGCCGGCCGACGAGGTGATCGATCTGACCGGCTTGCTGCGCCATTATCTGCGTCATGAAGTGGCCGAATTGCATAGCCAGGGGGTGTGTTTGCGCTTTATCGGCGAGCGCGACCGCTTTGACGGCGATATTCAGGCGGATCTGAAGTCGGCGGAAGCCCTGACGGTGGGCAACAGCCGGCTGAATTTGGTGATTGCGCTGTCTTATGGCGCGCGTGGCGAGATCGTGGCGGCGGTGCGCCGGGCAATCGGGCTGGTGCAATCGGGCGACAGAAGCCTGGACCAGATCGATGAGGCGGTGTTTGGTTCGCTGCTGGAGACGCGCGGGATGCCCGATCCGGATTTGTTGATTCGCACCAGCGGCGAGCATCGCCTGTCGAATTTTTTACTGTGGCAATGCGCCTATACTGAATTTGTGTTCCAAGACGTGTTGTGGCCGGATTTCGGGCCAAACGAATTTTCCGCCGCTTTGGCGGAATTTACCAAAAGAGAAAGGCGATTCGGTGCCCGCCCAAGTTGATAAATCTGCTATGCGAGCGGGACGTTGGGGTGATTTGCCGCGACGCACCGCCTCGACGATGCTGTTGGTGCCGTTATCGTTGTTGGTCATGTGGTGGGGCGGCGTGGCCTGGTCGGTGATTGTGGGGCTGGTGGGCATTGGTTTGCTGGCCGAGTGGGTGCAATTATGCGGCACTTCGCCGCGCGCGCCGCTGGGGGCATTGTTGGTGCTGGTGTCGGCGCTGGGTTGGGGGTTGGCGATATTTGGGCCGCCGCTGCCTGTGTTGCAGTTTGGCCTGGGTGCCTTGTTGTTGATGTTGCTCTTGGCGCGGCCCTGGCTGGGGTTTGGCGTGCTGTATGTCGGTGTTTCGGTTTGGGCGTTGATCTGGTTGCGCCAACAGGCCGCGGGTTTCGATAATTTGTTGTTTTTGCTGCCGGTGGTATGGGCCAGCGACGTTGGCGCCTATGTGGCGGGACGGGTGGTTGGCGGGCCGAAATTGGCGCCGGCGATTTCGCCGGGCAAAACCTGGAGCGGCGCTTTGGGCGGGGTCGTGGCGGCGTGTCTTGTTGGAGCGACGATCGCGGGCGGGCTCGCCGGTCATCCTTCCAGGGCCGCGTTGCTGGCTTCATTGCTCGCGGTGGTCTCGCAAATCGGCGATTTGGGCGAGTCCTATGTCAAACGGCGGTTCGGTGTGAAGGACAGCGGGCGTTTGATCCCTGGTCATGGCGGATTGCTGGACCGGTTGGACGGCGTGCTGGCGGCAAGTCTGGCGGCGGTGGGGTGGGCTTTTGTGGCCGGGCCCGGACAATATTTGTGGCGGTGACAAAGCGTATGACCAGTATCACGATTTTGGGCTCCACCGGCAGCATCGGCTGTTCGACCATCGATTTGTTGATGGCCGAACCGGCGCGTTATCAGGTGCGGGTTTTGGTGGGGGGGCGCAATGCCGCCAAACTGGCCGAGCAGGCGCTGGCGTTGCGCGCGGAAATCGCGGTGATCGCCGATGCGGATGCGTTGCCGGAACTGGCCCGGTTGCTGGCGGGCAGCGGCATCGAGGTTGCTGGCGGATTTACCGCGGTGGAGCAGGCCAGCGCGCTTTGTGTGGATTGGACCATGTCGGCGATTACCGGCGCGGCCGGATTGGCCCCAACCTTGGCGGCGATCAGGAATGGCAAAGCGGTCGCCTTGGCCAACAAGGAGGCGTTGGTCTGCGCGGGCGACGTGATGTTGCGCGCGGTGCGCGAAGCCGGCGCCACCTTGTTGCCCGTGGACAGTGAACATAACGCGATTTTTCAATCGATGGCCGACGGCAACAAGGGGTCGATCGAACAGATCACCCTCACCGCCTCGGGCGGACCATTTCGCACGTCGTCGATCGAGGAAATGGAGGCGGCCACCCCGGCCGTGGCGTTGAAGCATCCTGTTTGGTCGATGGGCGCCAAGATCAGCATCGACAGCGCCACCATGATGAACAAGGGGCTGGAGTTGATCGAAGCGGCCCGCCTGTTTGATCTGCCGGAAAGCCGGATCGGCGTGTTGGTGCATCCGCAATCGGTGATCCATGGCATGGTGCATTACGCGGATGGCAGCGTTATCGCCCAGTTGGGCAAGCCCGACATGCGCATTCCCATCGCTCATGCCTTGGCGTGGCCGCGGCGCATTGCCACCAACAGCCCGCGTCTGGATTTGGCGGAGGTGGCGCGGTTGGAATTTTTCCCGCCGGATTCGGTGCGCTTTCCTTCCATCGATCTGGCGCGCGCGGTGTTGCGGGCCGGCGGCGGTGCGCCGGCGATTCTGTCGGCCGCCAACGAGGTCGCGGTCGAGGCCTTCTTGTGCAATCGCATCGGCTTCCTAGATATTGTTCGACTGGTGGCGGACGTGCTGGATTGTCTGGGCGCACCTTCGGCCGATAGTTTGGAATTGGTGATCGCTCATGATGCCGCCGCGCGTGTGGCGGCGGAGGCGTGGGTTCTTGCCAGAGCGTGATAGCTTGAGTTGTATCGGGCTTGTGCGGCGATCACGCTCTGGATCTTTGTTTATGCGAGCAATTTGATGCAATCAAGCGATAGCAAGTGATGGCATATTGCTCTGAAACTGATTTTTCGCTTCCCCCCGCCCGCGTGGAGTATTTGTTTTGCTGGAACTGCCGCACACATTGATCGCGTTCGCCGTTGTGCTCGGCGTTTTGGTGTTTTTCCACGAATTGGGTCATTACCTTGCCGCCCGTTGGGCCGGGGTGAAGGTCGAGGCGTTTTCGATCGGTTTTGGCCCCAAATTGCTGGCCTGGACCGATCGCGCCGGCACCGAGTGGCGGCTGTGTCTGTTGCCGCTGGGCGGCTATGTCAAGATGCATGGCATGGAACAGCCCGCCGATGTGCCCGAAGAAGTACGGGCGGGCTGGATTCCCGGTCAGACGTTCCAAGGCAAATCGGTGGGCCAACGGGCGGTGGTGGTGGCCGCCGGGCCGGTGGCGAATTTCCTGCTTGCCATCGTGTTGTTCGCGGGTCTGTTCGCGGTGGTCGGGCGGCCCTATAGCCAGGCTTCCGTGCAAGAAGTGGTGGTCGGCGCGCCAGCGGCGCGGGCAGGGCTGCGAGGCGGCGATCTTATTACCGCCATCGACGGCAAGCCGGTGCTGAAATTCGACGATCTGCACGCTCTGGTGGCGGGCGCGCAAGGCAAGCCACTGCAATTCAGTGTCAAGCGCAAGGATCGGATCCTGAATTTCACCATCACCCCCGAGTTGAACAACGGTGTGGCGCAGATCGGCATCATGGGCGGCAGTCTGGCGTATGAACATCTGGGGCCGCTGGCGGCCATGGGCGCCGCGGTGCAGAACACTTATCAGATCGCACGCGATGATCTGGTGGGGATCGGGCGAATATTTTCGGGGGCCGACAGCGCTTCAAATCTGTCGGGCGTGGTTGGCATCGCGCAAATGTCGGGTGCGGCGGCACGGTCCGGGTTGCCCAATCTGATCAATTTCATCGCTTTTTTGTCGGTGAATTTAGGTTTGATCAACCTGTTCCCGATTCCCGTGCTGGATGGCGGTCATTTGATGTTTTTCGCGGCCGAGGCGGTGCGCGGCAAGCCATTGTCGCCGCGGGTGCAGGGATGGGCGCTGTATTTCGGTCTTGCGGTGATTGCCTTGCTGTTGATCGTCAGCAATGGCAACGACTTGTTGCGCAGCGGCATGTTTCACTGGCTGGCCCGTCTGTTTTGATGCAGGCGGCGTGAACGCAAGTTTTTTGCGTGGGAACCGGGTGCATGTGCGATTGCGCCCACAGACCCCCTCGCCATCGTCATTAAGTGCGGCTATTCTCCGCGCCGCTTGGCGAAAGGGGTCCTCCCTGTCGTAGTTGTGCGAATGTTGCACCTTTGTTACCCGTGCTTTGCTGCCCGTTGGGGGGAATAAAACTTGTCGATCCACCGCGCCACGTTGTTGGCCTCTGTCTGTCTGTTCGCGTTCGCGGTCCATGGGGCCGATGCGGCGGGTTCAAGGAAACAATCCGCCGCTGTTCCAGTTGCCGGGGGGGCGGTTGCTTCGGCGCCCGCTGCTGGGGCACAGCTGCCGAATGGTCCGGTGATCCAATCGATCACGGTGGTTGGCAACCAGCGCATCGAAACCGATACCATCAAATCATATCTGCTGGTTCGCGTGGGCGATCCGTTCGATCCCGACGAAATCGCCCGCAGCCTGAAGGCGCTTTACGCCACTGGTTTGTTTCAGAATGTCGAGTTGAAGCGCGAGGGCAACGGGTTGGTGGTCGGGGTGTTGGAAAACCCGCTCGTGAACGAAATCACCTTCGAGGGCCGCCATAAGCTGACCGAGGAGCAGGTGAAGGGCGCGGTTAAATTGGTGCCGCGCGCGGTTTTCACCACGGCGCAGGTCGAAGCTGATCGTCAGGCCTTGTTGACGCTTTATGCCAAAAAGGCCCGGTTCAATGCCGTGGTAACGCCGAAAATCATTCGCCTGCCGCAAAATCGCGTCAATGTGGTGTTTGAAATCAGCGAAGGCTCGGCATCGCTCGTCAGCCGCATCGCCTTTGTCGGCGACGATCATTTCACCGCATCGAAATTGCGCGAAGTGGTTTCCTCGCGCCAGGAGGCTTGGTTTCGCTTTCTGTCGAGTTCGGATGATTTCGACCAGGAGCGCATCGCCTATGACAAGGAATTGCTGCGCCGCTTTTATTTGAAGGCCGGTTACGCCGATTTTCAGGTGGTCGATGCCACCGCCGAGCTGACCCCGGATCGGAGCAGCTTCGTGCTGACCTTCACCTTGCACGAAGGCAAGAAGTACAAGGTCGGCAAGGTCGATGTGGTATCCAATCTGCGCGATGTCACCGCCCCGGAACTCAGATCGTTGGTCGAGTTGAGCCCGGGCGATACCTATGATGGCGATGCGGTGGAACGTTCCACCAAGGCGATCGAGGACAAGGTGCGCAACAACGGGTTCGCTTTTGTCGAGGTAAGCCCGCGCGTGGCGCGTCATCCCGAAACCGGTACGCTCGATCTGCTTTTCAATGTGGGTGAAGGTCCGCGTGTCTATGTGGAACGCATCGACATTCAGGGCAACACGGTCACCAAGGACAAAGTGCTGCGCCGTCAATTTGCGTTGGCCGAAGGCGATGCGTTCAGCAACTCGGTGGTCACCAAGACCAAGTCATCGTTGGAGGATCTGGGGTATTTCGGCAAAAATATCCAGATCAACTCTTCCCAGGGATCGGCGCCCGACCGTGCGGTGGTGACCGTGAAGGTGGAGGAAAAATCCACCGGCGAGCTGAATTTGGGCGCGGGTTACGCCACCGATTACGGCCCCATGATATCGGCCGGCGTGCAGTTGAACAATGTGGTTGGCAGCGGCATCGCGGCGGGAATTTCGGGTTCGATCGCCGCCATGCAGAACACGGCGCAAGTCTCGGTGACCGATCCATACTTCATGGATCGCAATCTGGTGACGACGGTTAGCCTGTTCCACACGTATGTGAACCAGAACCAGGTGTCGAACTATACCGAAAGCCGGGCCGGCGTCACGCTTGGCGCGGGGTATCAATACAGCGATCATTTGGGACAGTCCTGGAATTATTCGCTGGTGCAGCGCAGTCTGAATAACCTCTATAACTACAACGAGATTCTGAACAATCAGATCAGTGCCTATATCGTTAATGAAACCGGGTCTTCGGTGCTGTCGCAACTCGGCCAGACTTTGGCGCTCGATTACCGCGACAGCAAAACCGACCCGCATTCCGGCAGCATATGGCAATTCGGCTCTGATTATGCCGGCCTGGGCGGGCAGGAAGAATATGCGCGCGTGAAGTTGAACGGCAATTATTACGTGCCGTTGCAAAGCATCACTGGCAATAGCGATTGGGTGCTGTCGATCAGCGGCGGCGGTGGCGACATGTTCGTGATCGGCAATCATCCGGAACAAATCGTCGATCGCTTCTTTTTGGGCGGCGATAATTTGCGCGGCTTTATGGCGGGCGGCGTCGGTCCGCATGATATGGCCTCGGGCGATAGCCTGGGCGGCAAGTTGGAGTGGAATCAGACCACTGAAGTGCGCTTCCCATTGCCGGTGTCCGCCGATGTTGGCTTGACGGGGCGCGCGTTTGTGGACATGGGTGGTTTGCAGGGCGTGACCCGACTCTATTCGCACACCATTCCAGGCTTCGCGCCCACTTATAACTACAGCACCGTTGGCGGCCGTCAGGTCGAAGTCACCGACGACGGCACGATCCGCATCAGTACAGGTGTGGGATTTTCGTGGGATTCGCCCTTTGGCTTGGTCAACATCGATTTGGGCGTGCCTCTCAAGAAACAATTGCATGATCAAACCGAGTTCTTCCGGTTTGGCGTAGGTAAGAGGTTTTAAACGTGCGCAATATTCGTTTCGATTTGGCCGCCGCGGCGGCTTTGATGATCGCTTGCTCGGCGGTGGTTCCCGCTTTGGCGCAGAGCCAATGGTTTGTGCCCAAAGCCCCGAGCGGGCCTGGTGCCCCGGCTCCGGGGCCGCGCGCCTCGAAGGCCGCGGCGGCGCGTGCCCCCGGTGCTGCGGCGCCGGCTCCCCAGGTTGGTCTGCCCGCGCTGCCGGCATTGCCGCAGATCGAGCGTGGCGCTACCCCGCCGGCGGCGGTGATCGGCGTGCTCGATGTGTCGGGTGTGCTGCGTTCGTCATCGGCCTATCAGGCGGTGCAGAAAGAAATGGCCGCGCGCAAGGCGGCGCTTGATGCGGATGCGCAGAAAGAACAATCGGTGTGGCGCGAGATGAATCAAGCGCTGACCGATCAACAGAAAACGCTGCCGGCGGATCAACTGGCCGCCAAGCAAAAAGCGCTGCAAGACCGGGTGAGCGATGCGACCAAACAGTTCCAGACGCGCGATCAGCACAACCAGGATGCGGCGAATTACGCCTTTGCGCAGATCCAGCAAGTGTTGACCAGCATCTTGAACCAGGTGGCCGAAAGCCATGGCATGAATTTGGTGCTGTATCAAAACCAGGTGGTTTTGAGCGTGCGCGAGTTCGATATTTCGGCTCAGGTGGCCCAGGAATTGAACCAGGTGCTGCCTTCGGTCCTGATTCCGCCCGATGGCGCCGATGTGGCGGCGTTCGCACGGGCTCATGAAGCCAAAGCCAAGAAATAAGCTGAAAGTCGCCTGCCATGGAACAAATCGAACCCAAGGCGGGCGACCCGCGCTTTTTCCCCCAAGGCGGCCCGTTGGCTGTGGCGGCCATCGCCGCGGCCATCGGCGCCGAAGCGAGTTTCGACGATGGCCGCCTGATTTATGGTGTGGCGCCGTTGCAGCGCGCGCAGCCGCATGAACTGAGCTTTCTGGATAATCGCCGTTATGCGGCATTGTTGGCCGATACCAAGGCCGGTGTCGTGGTGGTGCATCCGGCCCAGGCGGCGCAGGTGCCCGCGGGAACCGTGGCGTTGATCATGGGCGATCCTTATCGGGGTTGGGCGCTGGCGGCGGCGTTATTGCACCCCAATCCTCCTGCTAAGCCGGGGATAGATCCGCGCGCCTGCATCGATTCGTCGGCGCGGATCGACGCATCGGTCGAAGTGGGGCCGTTTGCGGTGATTGGCGCCCATGTGAGCATTGGCGCGTATGGGCGGATCGGTCCCCATGCGGTGATCGGTGATGGGGTGGGGATGGGTGAACATTGCCGCGTCGGCGCCCATGCCTCGATCAGCCATGCCATTCTGGGCGATCGGGTGTATGTTTATCCGGGTGCGCGGGTGGGACAGGATGGATTTGGCTTTGTGTCGTCTTCGCTGCCGTTCCTGACCGTGCCGCAATTGGGCCGGGTGATTTTGGAAGACGATGTCGAGGTGGGGGCGAACAGCACCATCGATCGCGGTTCTGCGCAGGATACGGTGATCGGGGCGGGCTCGCGGATCGATAATTTGGTGCAGATCGGTCATAATGTGCGTCTGGGACGTTGTTGCGTGCTGGCGGCGCAGGTGGGAATTTCGGGTTCCACCATCTTGGAGGATTTTGTGATGCTGGGCGGTCAGGCCGGGCTGGCGGGCCATCTTTCGATCGGCAAGGGCGCCAGGATCGCCGCGCAATCGGGTCTGATGGCCGATGTCGCGGCCGGTGCCGATATGATGGGTTCGCCCGCGGAGCCTATTAAAGAATATTTGCGCGGTGTTGCGGTGTTGCGGCGTTTCGTGCGTGGCTATAAAGCGTCGAAACAAGACACGGTGTCGGGTAATACGAAGGACTAAGGTTACGATGGACGCAAACTCGGGCGACCAACAGGTCACGACAGAAATCGAAACGGTCGAAATGATCGATATTGCCCGCATCATGCAGGCATTGCCGCATCGCTATCCGTTTCTGATGATCGACCGCGTTGTCGATCTGGTGATCGGCGCCAGCGCAACCGGCATCAAGAACGTGACGATCAATGAAAATTTCTTTCAAGGTCATTTTCCGGCCCGCCCCGTAATGCCTGGCGTGCTGATCATCGAGGCAATGGCGCAAACCGCCGCCATCGTGGTGTTTGAAACCATGAAGGAAGCGAGCGCGGGCAAGTTGGTGTATTTCATGAGCATTGAAAGCGCCAAATTTCGCCGTCCGGTGGTGCCTGGCGATCAGTTGCGGATTTACGTCACCAAGGAACGCGCGCGCGGCATGGTTTGGCGCTTTAACGGCGTGGCCAAAGTGGATGATTTGGTGGTGGCCGAGGCGACCTATACCGCGATGATCGCCGACAAATAGCGACTGCGAAATGCAGCGAAATATTCAGTGACTTGGTGAGACACGGCAAGCCGGGGTAGAGCAGGGCGGATAATCTCGATCTGCCTTTGCGGGTCGCACCGTTTTCAATTGCCGGAGTTTGTGCCGAAATGACTGCTATTCATCCCACCGCCATAATTGCTGAACACGCCCGGATCGGGGCGGGGGTTTCGATTGGCCCCTGGTGCAGTGTGGGGCCGGATGTGGTGATCGAGGACGGCGCCAGGCTGATTTCGCATGTGGTGGTCGATGGCCACACCCGTATCGGTGCGGGGGCGGAGCTGTTTCCGTTCTGCACCGTGGGGCTGGCGCCGCAGGATCTGAAATACAATGGCGAGCCGACACGTTGCGAAATCGGAGCGCGCACGCAGATCCGCGAACATTGCTCGATCCATCGCGGCACGGCTACCGGCAGCGGCGTTACCGTGGTTGGCGACGATTGTTTGCTGATGGCGGTGGTGCACGTGGCGCATGATTGCGTGATCGGCGATCGTGTGGTGATCGCCAATAATGTGGTGATGGGTGGCCATTGTGAAATTGGCGATTTCGCGGTGATCGGCGGCAGTGCGGCGTTGCATCAATTTGTGCGCGTCGGTCGCGGCGCCATGGTCGGCGGTGTTTCGGGCGTGGAAGCCGATGTGATCCCGTTTGGTTCGGTGCTTGGCAACCGGGCGCGCTTGGCGGGGCTCAATCTGATCGGGTTGAAGCGGCGCGGTGTGGCGCGTGCCGATATGCACCTGTTGCGCCAGGCGGTGCGGCTGTTGTTCTGGACTCCGGGGGTGTTTGCCGATCATGTCGAACAGGTGCGGGTTCGCTTTGCCGGCAATGCGTTGGTGGAAGAGGTGTTGGCGTTTGTGGATCACGACAGCAAACGCGGTCTGATCCGGGCGCAACAGCGTGGCGGTGCCGCGACGGAAGAAGCGGCCTGAAGGATGAGCGCCGCGTTCCCTGGGACGTTGGGGGTTTTGGCGGGTGGCGGGCCGCTGCCGGGGCAAGTGGCGCAAGCGGCGATCGATGCCGGGCGCAAGGTGTTTTTATTGGGTTTCCATGGCTTTGCGGAACCCGAGGTGTTGGCTCCGTTCCCGCATGATTATGTGCGTCTGGGGGCTGCCGGCCGTATATTGGAATTGTTGCGCCGCCACGATTGCCGCGATCTGGTGATGGTGGGGCCGGTGCGCCGCCCCAGCCTGCTGGCGTTGCGCCCGGATGCCGAGGGCGCGCGGATTTTGGCGCGCATCGGCCGGGCGGCGTTCGCCGGCGACGATGGCGTGCTGGCCGCCGTGGTGCGGGTGTTGGGCGAGGAAGGCTTTACCGTGCTGGGAGCGCATGATGTGATGGGGGCGATGCTGGGGCCCGAGGGTGTGGCGTCCGAGCTGTCTCCCGATGTCGAGGCGTGGCGCGACATTCGCCGGGGCGTGCAGGTGGTGCAGGCTTTGGGGGCTGCCGACGTGGGCCAGGGTTGCATCGTGCAGCAGGGCATCGTGTTGGCGGTGGAGGCGATCGAGGGCACCGATGCGATGATCGCCCGCGCCGAGGGGTTGGCGCGGCCCGGTTTGGGCGGCGTGTTGGTGAAATTGGTCAAGCCCGGGCAGGAACGCCGCGCCGATCTGCCCACAATTGGTCCGCTGACCGTGCTGGGTGTGCAAAAAGCCGGGTTGCGCGGGATTGCCTATGAGGCCGGAGGGACTATCTTTACCGACAGGGATGCGACCATCCGCGCCGCCGACCAGGCCGGGTTGTTTCTGGTCGGCATCGATCCGCTGCAATTGTTGAACGGTGAGGATTTCTGATGACCAAGCTGCTGCACACCATGCTGCGCGTGTTCAATCTGGACGCGTCCGTGGCCTTTTATCGCGATCATCTGGGCATGAGCGAATTGCGCCGCCGCGAAGTGGCCGAGGCTCGTTATACCCTGGTGTTTATGGGTTATCCCCCCGGCGATGGCAGCAACGAGCTCGAACTGACTTACAATTGGGATCAGAAAGAACCCTATCAATTGGGCACGGCGTTTGGCCATCTGGCCGTGGGTGTGCCGGATGTGGCGGCGACGGTTGCATCGATGCGCGCGGCGGGGGCGAAGATCACGCGGGAGCCAGGGCCGGTGAAGTTTGGCACCACGGTGATTGCGTTCGTGGAAGATCCGGACGGCTATAAGATCGAGTTGATCGAGCGAGCGTAAGTGTCTGCTTTTAATATAAAAATTCTTGTTCAGGGGTGAGGTTATGGCCAATCAATCAGATCTCGTGCTGTATCATGCGGCGCCTTCGCGGTCTTCGGCGGTGGTGACGCTGCTCAAGGAACTCGACGCGCCTTATGAATTGCGGCTGGTCGATCTCAAGGCCGGCGAGCAGTTCAAGCCGGAGTTTTTGGCCATTAACGCGATGGGCAAGGTGCCGGTGGTGGTGCACAAAGGCGCCGTGATCACCGAACAGGTGGCGATTTTCAGCTATTTGGCCGATTTGTTCCCCGCGGCCGGTCTGGCGCCGGGGCTGAATGATTCCGATCGCGGCCCCTATTTGCGCTGGCTGGCGTTTTATGGTTCCAGCTTCGAGCCTGCGGTGATCGATCACCATATGGGACGCGAGCCGGGGTTGCGGGCCATGTCGCCTTACGGCGATTTCGACATGATGCTGGGCACGCTGCTGGGGCAGTTGGCCAAGGGGCGGTATATATTGGGCGAGCGTTTTTCGGCGGCGGATGTGCTGTGGGGCTCGGCGTTGAATTGGATGGTAGCGTGGAAACTGGTGCCGGAAAATCCGATTTTTGCCGACTATACGGCGCGGCACCTCGCGCGGCCGGCGACGATTTGGGCGCATGAGCAGGATCAAGCCTGGCGGCCAAAGAAAGAGGCATAGGCTTTTTTTAAACCGGGTTTATTGAATGGCGCTACGGCATCTGTTCTGATCGGTCAGTGGCGGTTTTGGCGAAGTTGATGGGCCGCAGATCATCGATCTCGCCGTCCTCGGGCTTGAGCTGCGGCGCGCCTGGCCGGCGGGACAACGGCCGCTGCCGGGCCAACTGGCGGTTGACGAGAAGCCGGATGAGATCGCGGCAGTTCATAAATTACTGGAATTGCTGTCGTTAAGGGGCTGCATCGTCACCGCTGATGCGCTTAACCGCCAGCGTTTGCTCGCGGCCAAGGTCGTCGAGCAAGGTGCCGACTATGTGTTGGCGCTGATCAGGTGGTAGCAAGTAATGGCACATTGCTCTAATGTTGAGGTCGCCTCGCATACAAAATTTCTGATGCTCACCGTGAGGTTGTCGCTTGAGACCGTGCCTGGCATCGGTCTGCCGCCCGTGGCCAACCCTGACTTGGAACCTTCCGCATGAAGTTTTTGAAGCATCGAACCAAATATTTCTGGCGGCAAATTAAGGTGAACAAAGCTACGACATTTTGTTTTTTGCGCCGGATTATCCTCGGCAATATCATGGTTGTTTGTATTGGAGGCGCCGCGCAAGCCACCACGACTGTCCAATATTGGGTTGCCGCGGTCTCCGCGAAGCAAATTCCGACGATTTCGGCTTTTGCCAGCGTGCAATCGAGCGGTCTCATCAGTATCGCGTCAGCCGAGCCAGGTGTCTTGGCTGACCTCGCCATTCTTCCGGGGCAGACAGTTGCGGCCGGGCAACCAATTGCGCGGTTAAGTGGGCCGCAAATTGTTGCGGCGTCAGTCCAGGCGAAAACCGCATTAACCAGCGCCTTGGCGGCCGAGCGCGCCGCCGGCGCGTCACTGGCTGCCGAAGAGCAAAAATTACGCCAGCATCTTTCGACCCAACAACTCTTGGCACAGGCCAAAAGCGCACTGACGGCGGCAAAATCACAAGTCACGACGGCGCGAGCGAACGTGAGCATGTTACAGCAATCGACAGTTTTAAGCAGTCCTTTGGCGGGAGTTGTGCAAAGCGTGACGGTTGCGAATGGCGACATATTGGCAACCGGGCAGGTGGCGGCCACGATACAGCCCGGGATCGGAAATTGGTTAAAGGCGATATTTTACGGCGATGCGTTACCTGCTGGTGCAAGCGGCGTTTTTACACCCGGAAACGGCGGGAACACAGTTAGAGTATCTGTACGCGGTGCGTTTGGGGTTTCGCAGCCAGACGGTGGAATGCCCGTCGCTCTGACGGCGTCTCAGCCTCTGATCCCCGGCACCTTCGGCACCGTGACACTCGATCTGCCAGCACAGACCGTGACGATGATTCCGAGCGAGGCGCTCATTCTGGACAAAGGCACATGGTGGGTGATGCGCCACGATGCATCCGGCGATCATCCCGCCCAAGTCACGCCTGGGGCGGCGGCGGGCTATGACACGATCATAAAATCCGGCTTGGAACCCGGTGATAATGTTGTCGTGGTGAACGCCTACTTGCTTTATCACCGTGGCATCGCCGCGTTGTATCAGCCTCCGGATTAGAGCATGATCGCCGCAGGTTGAATAACACGGAGGCGTGAATCATGCGTAAAAACAAAAGGCTAGAGCACGTTCGTCGCACGTGTATGGTTCAACGTGATCCGAACGTGCTCTAGAGAATTGACCATGAGCAATTCAATCGGCCGGGTCGTGCTGCGGCCCGCTTTATGGATCATATTTTATGCCGGAATGATCGGCTACGGCATTTATGCGCTGTTGAGTATTCCGGTCGAGGTTCTTCCAACGTTCAATTTTCCGGCCATCAGCGTTTTGACCCATCTGCCCGGCACAACGGCCACGACGATGGAAACGCTCGTCGCAACGCCGTTGGAAGGTCAATTGCTCGGGCTGCCGAATGTGACCGATGTGCGCTCGACGATCAGTGACGGATTGGTCGAGACCGACCTGCGGTTTCAGGCCGGAACCGACCCCAATGCCGATTTACAGGCGGTGAACGGCGCGATTGACCGTGCCCGGACCAATCTGCCGTCGGCGGCTCAACCGCTAACCGAAATCATGGGCAATGCGATCAATGAGGTGGCCGATTATGCCGTGGAGATTCCCGCTGGCGTGCCGCCGGCTTCGGTGTCTCGCACCATCGCGGCCACCATCGTTCCCGCACTGCGCGCGGTATCCGGAGTCCAGATTGTCGATAGCGCCGGCATTGGTGATGAAACGCTGTGGGTGCAACCGAATCTGGCGGCACTACGCCATGCACATATTCCTGTAAGTGCGATTGCCACCGCGCTGGCAGGACAGGTGAGCTTGGCGCCGGGCGGTTATCTCACGCTGGGGCATCAGGATACCCTCATTGAGTTGCATAATTTGCCGACCAAAATAGCCAACTTGAATGCCACGCCGATAGCCGGACCGAATGGAGCGATTGCTCTTGGCGATCTGGCCCGGGTTGTTCGCACATCGTTGCCTACAAGACAGCGCGAATTGCTGGATGGTCAGCCCAGCATCGCCCTGACAATCTTCAAGCAGCAAGGCGCTTCCACCCTGCCGGTGACCCGTGCTGTTGCCGCCGTTCTGGCCGCCGCCGCCCACCAATTGCCGCCGGGCGTGCGGTTTATTCGCATTTATGACCAGGGCCATCTGGTTCATGCCGTCGGCGCCGATTTGCGGCGGAATCTCCTCGTGGGCGGCGTGCTGGCGGTGGCGGTCATATTGTTTGTGCTGGGTGTTGGCAGTGGCGCGTGGCTGCTGGCGCTCAGCCTTCCGGTCTCGCTGCTGCTTGGCATTGCAGGGTTGCACGCTGCCGGACAAAGCCTGAATCTAATGACCCTGGGGGCCATCACCGTGGCACTGGGGCTGGTGGCGGATGACGCAATTATTGTGCTTGAGAGCATCTGCCACTGCTGGGAGGCCGGTGATGAACCATGGCCGGGTATTATCCGGGGTTTGCGAGACATCGCAGCCCCCGATATTATCGGCACGTTGACGACCATTTTGGTGTTTGTGCCTTTGCTGTTCACCGGCGGGCTGGCCGGCCTGTTTTTCATTCCCTTCGCGCTGACGATGGTATTTACGCTGCTGGCCTCGCTCTTGGTCTCGCTTACGCTTATTCCGCTGGGTTTAAGCCTGGTCAGGCAAGGTGGTGCTATCCCCAAGCCCGCGCGCAGTAGCGCCCGCCTGCTGCTCTGGCTGAGGGGCCAGAACCGCCGCGTGTTTCATTTTGTGCTGCACCATCCGCGTTGGAGTCTTGGCGGTTGTGCTGTGTTGTTGATCTTCAGCATTGCCGCCATGAGCCTGGTTTCAGTAAATTTTCTACCTCTGCCGAATGAGGGTGTGCTGTTGGAATCCTTCACCCTGCCGCCTGGCACGGCGTTGCTGGATACGCAGGCCACCATCGATTCAATCGTCTCGCGGATTAACGCCAACCCGAACGTGGCACACAGCCTGGCGCGCATCGGTTCCGCCCAGGGCAGCGCCTATACGGAACCTGCCTATGCCGGAGAGATGGAAATTCTCCTGAAGCCATCCGCCGGCGCCAACAGCCTGGATAATATAGCGGCGCAAATACTTCAGCAGACCCAAACGCCGGCAGTGCAAATGGGAATTGACACACCAACCGTCGAACGGCTGGGCGAAAGTCTATCCGGGCTGCCGCAACCTTTCGAAATTCAGTTATTCGGCTCTGATTTTGCCACCATGAGCAACGTGGCGAACGAGATCACCACCAGGCTTGCCAAAGTGAACGGGCTTTCCAGCGTGTTCAACAATGACGGCTATCCGCAGACACAGATCAATGTGCAACCGCGCGCCGCCGCAATGGCCGTTGCCGGGCTAACCCCGGCGGAACTGAGTAATCAATTGGCGGTGTTGTTGGCTGGACGGGTAGTGGCACGGATTCCGGATGGCAACCTGGCGATTCCGGTTTATATCCGATTGCCGGATCCATCGTCGCTCTCGCTGGGTGACCTTGCGGCCTTGCCGGTTGGCAACCAGAGCAGCACGCCACTTGGACAATTAACCTCAATAACCCTGGTGACCAGCCCGAACCAGTTTCATCATATCGATGGCGCGCGCGCTTTCGATATTCTGGCGATCCCTACGACAGCACCAGGAACCGCGATTGCCAATGCCAAATCGGCCCTGAAATTACTCCGCTTGCCGCCCGATTATCGTATTGCCTATGGCGGACTTTATCCCATGCTGGAGCGTGCGGCATTGGGGTTGGTGTTGGCGGCCCTGGCGGCAATTGCCCTGATGGCCGGCGTGTTGTTTCTGCGCTTTGGCGGGCGGCGGGCGCCCAGCCTGCTGATGTTCCAAATTCCGTTGGCGATGACCGGCGGCGCACTTGCCTTGGCTGCCAGTGGGTTGGGGTTGAACGGCATCGGTCTTGTCGGCTTTTTGGCCCTTGCCGGGGTGAGCATGAACCATGGCATCGTTTTACTTGACCGCGCGCAGCACAACGAGAATTTGGGTATGACGCCCAGGCAAGCGATGGAGGAAGCATTGGATGTACGTTTCAGGCCGATTTTTCTTACGACGGTCGTCGCCGTGTTGGGCATGTTGCCAACGGCATTGGGGCTTGGCATTGGCGCCGCCCCGGAACAGGGTCTTGCCATTGTGATCGCTGGTGGAATTGTTTGGAGCGCGTTACTCAGTACAAATCTGATTCCTGCTTTATATATATTGCGGAGATCATGAGTGTGAAATAGCCCCCACTCATGGCTCGGTCGCATGTGTGGACGGCCGGTTGGGATCGGGGCGCGCAACCACCGGCACTTGGTTCCTTACACCCACTAGTACCCACTATCATTAGACTGTGAGTCGTGATTCAAGGTTGGGATGAAAGACATCCCTTCTGCGACGCCGATTACCCTGACATCTGATGAACGCTTGGT
>JAJZHU010000236.1 GCA_021798375.1 Pseudomonadota bacterium
TGGACAGTGCGGCGCGGAAGGCATCGAGTCCGCCGTCGCCGGGAGCCTCGATTTCATCCAGGCCGGACAGCCCGGTTTCCATGCTGCGCAGGCCCTTTTGCAACGCCTCTTGGAAAGAGCGGCCGATGGCCATCGCCTCGCCCACCGATTTCATCGCGGTGGACAACAGCGCCGGGGTGCCGGGGAATTTTTCAAAGGTGAAGCGCGGGATTTTCACCACCACGTAGTCGATGGTCGGCTCGAAGCTGGCCGGGGTCACGCGGGTGATGTCGTTGGCGAGTTCATCCAGCGTGTAACCCACCGCCAATTTGGCGGCGACCTTGGCGATGGGAAAACCCGTGGCCTTGGAGGCCAGCGCCGAGGAACGCGACACACGCGGGTTCATTTCGATCACCAGCAAGCGCCCGTCGGCGGGATTGAGCGCGAATTGCACGTTGGAACCGCCGGTATCGACGCCGATCTTGCGCAAGCAGGCGATCGAGGCATCGCGCATGATCTGATATTCTTTGTCGGTGAGCGTGAGCGCGGGGGCGACGGTTACGCTGTCGCCGGTGTGCACGCCCATCGGGTCGATGTTTTCGATGGCGCAGATGATGATGCAATTGTCCGCGCTGTCGCGAACCACTTCCATCTCGTATTCTTTCCAGCCCAGCACGCTTTCTTCGATCAAAACTTCGCTGGTGGGCGAGGCATCGAGGCCGGAGCCGACGATTTGCTCGAATTCGGCGCGGTTATAGGCGATGCCGCCGCCGGTGCCGCCCAGGGTGAAGCTGGGGCGAATCACGGCGGGCAGACCCACTTCGACCAAGGCCTCGCGGGCTTCGGCCATGTTGTGGGCGATGGCGCTTTTGGGGCTTTCGATGCCGATTTCGGCCATGGCATCACGGAATTTAAGGCGATCCTCGGCGCGGTCGATCACGTCTTCCTTGGCGCCGATCAACTCGACATTGTATTTCGCCAGCACGCCGCTCGCCGCCAATTGCATCGCGGTGTTCAGCGCGGTTTGCCCGCCCATGGTGGGCAAGAGCGCATCGGGGCGTTCCTTGGCGATGATTTTTTCGACGATTTCGGCGGTGATGGGCTCCACATAGGTGGCATCGGCCAGATCGGGGTCCGTCATGATGGTGGCGGGATTGGAATTCACCAACACGACGCGATAGCCTTCCTCGCGCAGCGCCTTGCAGGCCTGGGCGCCGGAATAATCGAACTCGCAGGCCTGACCGATCACGATGGGGCCGGCGCCGATGATCATGATCGATTTGATGTCTGTACGTTTGGGCATGGTTCAGCCCTCCATCATGGCAACAAAGCGCTTGAACAGATAGAAACTATCCGATGGGCCGGGGCTTGCTTCGGGGTGATATTGCACCGAAAAAGCACGCTTGTGGGGGGCGGCGATGCCCTCGTTGGTGCCATCGAACAGGCTTGTGTGAGATATTGTGACGCCGGGCGGGAGCGAGGCTTCATCGACCGCGAAACCGTGGTTCTGGCTGGTGATTTCCACCTTGCCGGTGGCGAGATCCTTCACCGGCTGGTTGGCGCCGCGATGACCGCGCGGGAGTTTGTAGGTGCGGGCGCCCAACGCCAGCGCCAGAAGTTGATGGCCCAGGCAGATGCCGAAAATCGGGATGCCGGCGGCCATCACACCTTGAATGGCGGGCACGGCGTAGATGCCGGTCGCCGCGGGGTCGCCCGGGCCGTTGGAGAGAAACACGCCGTCGGGTTGATAGGCGAGAATTTCGGCGGCGGTGGTGGTGGCGGGAACCACGGTGACAGCGCAGCCGACCTGGGCCAGACAGCGCAGGATATTGCGTTTGGCGCCGTAATCGACGGCGACCACCTTGAAACGCGGGTTGGTTTGCTTGCCGTAACCCTGGCCCAGCACCCAGGCGCTTTCGTTCCATGTATAGGGCCGGGCGCAGGTGACATCCTTGGCCAGATCCATGCCTTCGAGGCCGGGCCATGCGGCGGCGGCGTTCACCAATGCCGGGATATCGAACACGCCGTTGCCGGGAAAGCAGATCAGCCCGTGCGGCGCGCCCAGATCGCGGATGCGGACGGTGAGCGCCCTGGTATCGACGCCCGAAATCCCCGCCACGCCGCGGGCTTTCAGCCAATTGTCCAGCCGTTCCAACGCACGCCAGTTGGAGGGCTCGGTAATGTCTTGCTTGATCACCAAACCGCGCGCCCTGACGCCGGCGGATTCCATGTCTTCGGCGTTGACGCCGACATTGCCGATGTGCGGGAAGGTAAAAGTGATGATCTGACCGGCATAGGAAGGATCGGTCAGGGTTTCCTGATAGCCGGTCATGCCGGTATTGAAACATATCTCGGCGGGCAGGCCCGTGCCACGGGCGCCAAAACCACGGCCCCAGAACAGGCTGCCATCGGCCAGCACCAGCACGGCATCGGCGCCCTCGGGCGGCTCGGCGGTATTTTTTGTCATGCTGCGTTCCTCGAACTGCTCGCCGGCAAGATCGGCCAGGGTGATTTTGGCGGCGGCCATCACGGTGGACCAATGTTTGGATGGAATGGCCCGCGCCTGGCGCCATTTGCGCACGGCCTCGGTGCCGACGCCCAACAGCCTGGCGGCCGCTTCCGCGCCGCCGAGCCGCTCGATGATGGTGTCTATGTTTTGCATGAGGAGGGTTTTATGGGAAGTTTTTTCCCAAGGCAAGAATAAGCGAACCGGCGGGAAATTTTTTAGCAAATGCGCGCTTCTGGCCTAATCGTGATCATACTGATAAGATGACCGGCTTAATTTTGGGAGAGCGTCATGAGCCTGCGCGAGCAATTCACCGATCGTTTGAAGATTTCCATGAAGGCGGGTGACAGCGCCACCACGATGACGCTGCGTTCGATCACGGCCAAAGTGAAAGATATCGACATCGCGGCCCGCCCCAAGGGCATCGACAAGGTTTCCGACGACGAGATCCTGTCGGCGTTGCGTTCGATGGTGAAGACGCGGCGCGAGTCGATCGTGATGTATCAGCAGGGCAACCGGCCCGAGCTTGCCGCCAAGGAAGAGGCCGAGATCGCGGTGATCGAGCAATTCCTGCCCGCCGCACTCGACGAGGCGGCGTTGAAGCAGGCGGTGGCGGATGCGGTGGCCGAGTCGGGGGCGACTTCGCAAAAGGAGATGGGCAAGGTGATGGCGGCGTTGAAGGCCAAGTTTGGCGCCGGGATCGATATGTCGGTGATCGGGCCGTTGGTGAAGGCGGCGTTAAACTAGAACGTCATTGCGGCTGACGCTTCCTTTATCCTGGTCCGCACATGGCCCTTCCTTCCGATTTTCTTGAAGAACTGCGCGCGCGCACGCCCCTGCAAGCATTGGTGGGGCGACGGGTGCGGCTGGCGCGGTCGGGGCGGCAATCGAAGGGGTGTTGTCCGTTTCATGGCGAGAAATCGCCCAGTTTTTATGTTTATGACGACCACTATCATTGCTTTGGCTGCGGCGCGCATGGGGATGCGATCAGCTTTGTGATGCAAAGCCAGGGGGCATCGTTCATCGATGCGGTGACGCAACTGGCCGGCGAAGCAGGGCTGGAGGTTCCGGCGCCGAGCCCGGCGGTGGCGCGGGCCGAGGAGCGCAAGCAAACCGCCAGCCAGGCATTGGAGATTGCGCTGGGGTTTTATCAGCGGCAGTTGGCGGGGCCGGGCGGTGCGGAGGCGCGGGAATATTTGCGCGGCCGGGGGCTGTCGCTCGATACGGTGGCGGCGTTTGGGCTGGGCTGGTCGGGGCCGGGGCGCGGCGGGTTGGTGGATGAATGGCGGGCTGGCGGGATTGACAGCGAGACGATGAACGCCACCGGGCTGTTGCGCGAAACCGAGAACGGCGAGCGGCGGGAGTTGTTTTACAACCGTGTGATGTTCCCCATCCGCGACCGGCGCGGTCGGTTGGTGTCGTTTGGCGGGCGCATTTTGGGGGCGGGACAGCCCAAATACGTCAATGGCCCCGAGACCGATCTTTATTCCAAACGCCGCACGCTTTATGGGCTCGATCTGGCCCGCGAGCCGGTGCGCCAGGGGGCGGATCTGCTGGTGGTTGAGGGCTATATGGATGTGATCGCGCTGCATCAGGCGGGCTTCGCAGGGGCCGTGGCGCCATTGGGCACGGCTTTGACCGGGGAACAGTTGGAAGAATTATGGCGCGCCTCGCCTGCCCCGATCCTCTCGTTCGACGGCGACAAGGCGGGCAGCCGGGCGGCTTTGCGGGCATTGGATCTGGCGTTGCCGCAACTTTCGCCCGAACGCACCATCCGGCTGATCTTGTTG
>JAJZHU010000237.1 GCA_021798375.1 Pseudomonadota bacterium
GTTGTTGTATGTGGTGGGGGTGCGCAATGCGCATGTGGCCATCGGCACCAGTGCCTTTGCGGTAGCGGTCAATGCCTTCATCGGTCTGATCCGCCATTGGCGCGCCGGCAACGTGAAATGGCCGTGCGCCGCGGTGTTCGCCATCGCGGGCATCGTCGGCGCCGCCGGGGGTTCCACCCTGGGCAAATTGGTCGATGGGCAACGGCTGCTGTTCCTGTTCGCCATCATCATGGTTGTGGTGGGCATGGTCATGCTGCGACCCAGGGCGGCGGCCGGCAACCCCAATGTGCATATCAACGCGACGATGGCGCCGCGCTTGATGTCGGTGGGTTTGCTGGCAGGCGGGGTTTCCGGGTTTTTCGGCATTGGCGGCGGGTTTCTCATCGTGCCCGGGATCATGCTGGGCAGCGGCATGCCGATGATCAATGCCATCGGCTCGTCGTTGTTCTCGGTTGCCGTATTCGGGCTTACCACGGCCACCAATTATGCCTTTTCGCATCTGGTCGATTGGCGGCTGGCGGCCGAGGTGATCGCCGGCGGTGCGGTGGGAAGTTGGTTCGGCATGCGCCTGGCGGGACACCTCGCCACCGATCGGCTTACCCTGACACGAATTTTTGCCGGAGTGGTATTCACGGTGGCGGCTTACATGCTGGTGCGAACGGGGATGACGCTGTTCAGGGGATGACTCCTTCCCGCTGTTTCACGTCCTTCGGCGCCGCGAATTGATCGAACGCTTCCAACGCCTGCGCCGCATACATCACGCTGGGACCGGCGCCCATGTAGATCGCCATGCTCATGGTCTCCATGATCTCGTCGCGGCTGGCGCCATGCTTCGCCGCCGCCTCGGCGTGAAACGCGATGCAGCCATCGCAGCGCGTGGCGACAGAGATCGCCAGGGCGATCAACTCCTTGTGTTTGGCATCGAGCGCCCGCGGTTCCAGCGCGGCGTGCGCCATCGCGGAAAAACTTTTCATCGTATCGGGCGCACCGGCGCGCAATTCCCGCAACGGCGCCAACAGCCGGGCAGCCACATTCGGCCAATCTTTGAACATTCCGATACCTCAGTTAAACGCGTTGCCCGGCTTCACGCCGCATTTGCGGAAAATCATCGCCGCCGGACAAAATCCGGTGATGCCCGCCTGAAACATGTTCAATCCCACGAAAGCAGTCAGCCACAGCCACAACGGGCTGAAGAAATGCGCCAAACCAAGGCTGATCAAAACCATCAACCCGGCAAACGACAGTACCATCCGATCGACATTCATTTTAACACTCCTATCATTTCAATGTGTTTCCTTGAGTTTACGGATATTCAGCTTGTCCAGCATGAATCGCTCGTAAAAAGGCTCGCTGTTGCCAAGCCGGACCTTGCGCAGAAAATATTTTTCAAACGCCACCTTGGCCAGATGCACCCAGGCCCCCTTGGCGGACCAATTCAGATTGCGCGGCGGAATTTGCGGCTCGGCGACAAACACCACGCCGCCATTGCCGAAATCGGCCAGACAAAACGCATTCAGGCTGGGCCGTGTATCGGGTTCTGCGCCGCGCAACAGCCCGCCGATATTCTTGGCCGTCGCCGTCACCATCGATTCGATCATAAAGCCGGTCTTGGGCACGCCCACCGGCACCGGCGTTGGTCCCACCGGCGGGATCGCCACCCCCACTCCCACCGCGAAAACATTCGGAAAGGCCGGGTTGCGCTGCATTTGATCCACCAGAACGAAACCGCGCGGGTTGCAAAGCTTGTCGATGCCGCGCACGGCCGGAACGCCACGGAACGCCGGCAGCATCATGCTGTAAACATGCGGCAATTCATGAGTCTTTTTCAGCTTGCCGTCGTCATCGACTTCCTCGACGATCATCAAATCCGCGCGCACTTCCTTGACGCGGGCGTTGGTGATCCATTTGATGTGACGCTCGCGCAATTCGCTTTCCATCAACCCCTTGGTATCGCCCACGCCGTCAAGCCCGAGATGACCGATATAGGGTTCGGGAGTGACGAACATCATCGGCACCCGGTCGCGAATACCGCGTTTTTTCAGTTCGGTGTCGAGGATAAAGGCAAATTCATAGGCCGGGCCGAAGCACGAGGCGCCCTGCACCGCACCGACAATGATCGGCCCCGGCGATTGACAAAATTGCTCGAACGCCGCGTGAGCGCGAAGGGCATGATCGATATGACAAACCGATTGGGTAAACCCTTCCGGCCCAAGGCCGGGGATTTCATCGAAGGCCAATTCGGGACCAGTTGCCAACACCAGATAATCATAGCCCACGAAGCTGCCATCCGTCAGTTCGATCCGGCTTTCGCCTGGGTGTACGCGCGCCGCCCCTTGGGTGATAAAATTGATCTTTTTGCGCTTCATCACCTCGGCAAGATCGATCTCGATGTCGCTCCGCTGACGCCAACCGATGGCCACCCAAGGGTTGGACGGAACAAAATGGAAGGTTTGTCCCTGCCCGATCACAATCAGGCGGTCATCCGAACGCAACTCCGCCGCCATCTCATAGGCCATCAGCGTGCCGCCCAATCCAGCCCCCAACACCACGATATCAGCCATAAAATTTCCCCTTGGAAGTTACGCCGGCGATTCCGCTCCGCGCAGATCAACGCTCCATGGTCTTTATATATTCGTATTTTCGCAGTTTCGCAAGTATGAATTTTGCCGCAATCCTGACTTGACTTCCCAAATAAACATTCGTATTTTCGTAGGTATGAACATAGACGCAGCAGATATGAGTCAGGCGGCCGATCGGGCCAGCGAGTTGCTCAAGGCGCTCGCCAACCGGCACCGCTTGATGATCGTGTGCCAATTGCTCGATGGCGAGCGTTCCGTGGGCGAATTGGCTAATTTTTTGGGCATCCGCGATAGCACGGTATCGCAACATCTGGCCTTGATGCGCAAAGACGGGCTGGTCAGCGCGCGGCGCGACGCCCAGACGATTTTCTATTCGATTTCGAGCGATCCGGCGCGGCAGATTTTGCAGACGCTGTATCGGATCTATTGCCAACCGACACAATTATGCACCCCCGAGACGAAGGCGATCTCCCCATGAACATCAAAGAACTTTCCCCCGCCGAGACCGCGCAACTGCTTAAAACCGGCAAGATCAAGCTGGTCGATGTGCGCGAGCACAATGAACATGCCGCCGAGCACATCGAGGGCGCGCATCTGATGCCGCTGTCGAAGTTCGATCCGGCGCAATTGCCAAGCAAGGACGGGGTGGAATTGGTATTCCATTGCGGCATCGGCAAACGCTCACGCATGGCGATCGGCAAATGCGTCGAGCAGGGATTTCCCCACACCGCCCATATGCAAGGCGGTCTGGCGGCATGGAAAGCGGCTGGTTTGCCGACCAAACGCTGAGGAACAAGCCCATGCGCCCGTTGTTTCCCACCTTGTCGTTGTTGTTCGCCGCACCCGCCTGGGCGGCCCCATTCCTGGTCGAACCGGTCACGATCACCGATCAAAAGCCGGTGTTCGCCACGGTGGAATCCCGCCATGTGGAGCCCGCGCGCGTGCGCACGGGCGGAACCATCGCCAGCATCGCGGTGAAAGAAGGCGACTGGGTGAAAGCCGGTCAAGTGTTGGCGGTGGTTGGCGACCGCAAACTGGTATTGCAACAAGCGGCAATCACCGCCCAGATCGCGGCCCTCACCGCCCAACGCGACGAGGCGCGGAAAGACAGCGATCGGGCGCGCATCCTTTATCGCACCGGCGCGGTCTCCAAGGTGCTGATGGAGAACGCCGACACCGCATTGACGGTGGCGATCAACGGATTAAAGGCTCAAAATGCCGCACTTTCGGTGCTGCAGCAGCAATTGGCCGAGGGTAAGGTTCTGGCGCCCTCCACCGGGCGGGTACTGAAGGTGGATTTGACCCGCGGCAGCGTGGTGGAAGGCGGCGAGGAAATCGTGCGCATCGCCGACGACGATCTGGTGCTGCGGCTGGAATTGCCGGAAAATTATGCCAATTTCATCAAGCTCGGCGCCACGGTGCAACTGCGCGGTTCGAATCTGAGTGGAACAATCCCGCGGGTTGGAACGATCAGTCTGGTTTATCCGCAGATCCACGACGGCAAGGTGATCGCCGAGGCCAAATTGCCGGGGGTCGATCAATATTTTGTCGGCGAGCGGGTGCGGGCCATGGTGGGGGCGGGCACGCGCACCGGCTTTGTGGTGCCGCCGGATTTGATCTCGACCAGTTTCGGACTGGATTACGCGCATGTGCTTCAAGCCGGGGGCACGGTGATCGATGTGCCGGT
>JAJZHU010000015.1 GCA_021798375.1 Pseudomonadota bacterium
CGAAGCGGCCCAGGCCGGCTTCGATGCGGGCCTGGCTTTCCGGGTGCAGGCCGATGAAACGCGGCAGCGAGAGCAGGCCGAGGGCTTGTTCCAGGGTGATGGTCTCGCCATCCATGCCGCGCGGCAACGAGGTGCGTTTGGGTTTTTCTTTCTCTTTCGGCTCGCCTTGTTGCACATAAAGCCCGTAGGGGCCGCGCCGCACGGTGATTTCTTCGTTGCTGGCGGGGTTAACGCCCAGCAAACGCAGGCCTTCCTTCAGCGTGTCGCCGCCTTCCTCGCCACCATCGACCACGAGCTTGCGGGTGTATTGGCAGGCGGGATAGCTGGAACAGCCGATGAAGCTGCCGTAACGCCCCAGTTTCAGCCCCAACCGCCCGGCGCCGCAGGACGGGCACAGGCGCGGATCGCCGCCATCTTCGCGGGCGGGGAAGAAATGCGCGCCCAGGTCTTGATCGAGCGCGTTGATCACGTCGGTGATCTTAAGATCGGTGGTTTCGGTGACGGCTTTCGAGAAGGCTGTCCAGAATTGGTGCATCACTTGCCGCCAATCGGCGCGGCCACCCGAAATATCGTCGAGCTGTTCTTCGAGCGAGGCGGTGAAGCCCGGATCGACATAGCGTTCGAAGAAGCTGGTGAGGAAGGCGGTGACCAGACGGCCGCGGTCTTCCGGCACGAAGCGTTTTTGTTCTATGCGCACATAATTGCGGTCGCGCAGCACGGTGAGGATCGAGGCGTAGGTGGAAGGACGGCCGATGCCCAATTCTTCCATCTTTTTCACCAGCGAGGCTTCCGAGAAGCGTGGCGGCGGTTCGGTGAAATGCTGGGCGGCGATGACTTCGCCGCGTTTCAGCGGGTCTTTCGCCTGCATCGGCGGCAACATGCGGCTTTCGTCGCCCTCGCCGCCGTCTTCGTCGTCGCGGTCTTCGCGGTAGAGCTTGAGGAAGCCGTCAAAGGCCATGATCGAGCCGGTGGCGCGCAGGCCGGTGCCTTTGTTGTCGGCGATATCGACCAGCACCTGGTCGAACTCGGCCGATTGCATTTGCGACGCGACGGCGCGTTTGTAGATCAGATCGTAGAGTTTGAGCTGTTCGGGCGTGAGGTAACGCGCCACGGAATCCGGAGTGCGGGTGAAGTCGGTGGGGCGGACCGCTTCGTGGGCTTCCTGGGCGTTTTTCGCCTTGCTGGTGTATTCGCGTGGGTTGGCGGGCAGATATTGCGGGCCGAACACGTTTTTGATTTGATCGCGGGCGGCGGCGATGGCTTCCTTGGCCATTTGCACGCCGTCGGTGCGCATATAGCTGATCAGACCCAATGTTTCGCCGCCCAGATCGACGCCCTCGTACAGCCCCTGGGCGATGCGCATGGTTTGCTGCGCGCCCAAATTCAGCTTGCGGCTGGATTCCTGTTGCAAGGTCGATGTGGTGAAGGGCGCGGGCGGGTTGCGGCGGACGCGCTTTTTCTCGATCTCGGCGACGGTGAATTGGCCGGATTCGACGGCGGCCTTGGCGCGGGCGGCGTCGGCGGCGTTGGCCAGATCGAATTTATCGAGCTTTTTGCCGTCAAGCTGCGTGAGGCGGGCGGTGAAAGGGGCGCCTGCCGGGGTGTGAAAATGCGCCGCCACATCCCAATATTCGCGCGGCTTGAAGATTTCGATCTCGGATTCGCGTTCGCAGATCAGTCGCAGCGCCACCGATTGCACACGGCCAGCCGAGCGAGAGCCGGGCAATTTGCGCCATAGTACGGGGGATAGGGTGAAGCCGACCAGATAATCGAGCGCGCGGCGGGCGAGATAGGCCTCGATCAGTGGCATATCCAGGTCGCGCGGGTGTTTGATGGCGTATTGGATCGCGCTTTTGGTGATTTCGTTGAAGGTGATGCGTCTGACCGTCACATTCTTTAAAAGCTTTTTATCCTCCAGCATCGCTTTTACGTGCCAGGAAATCGCCTCGCCCTCGCGATCCGGATCGGTGGCGAGATATAAGGTGTCGGCGCCCTTGAGTGCCGCGGCGATCGCGTTGATCTGGCGGGTGCCGCGATCGTCGGCCTCCCAATCCATGGCGAAATCTTCTTCGGGCCGCACGCTGCCATCTTTGGGCGGCAGATCGCGCACATGGCCGAAGCTGGCCAGCACGGTGTAATCGGACCCCAGATATTTGTTGATGGTCTTGGCTTTGGCCGGAGATTCAACAACGACTATTTTCGGCATGGCGTAAGTTTGAATCCCCGGTTCGACCACCCAAGGTCGTATTTATGGACTTCGTATCATGAGCGCCGCAGACCATCCGCCAGAACTACCCGGTTGCCCGCCACCAGGATAATCTGGTCGTCGAGTTCCAGTTCCAACAGCGCCGCCATCATCGCGGAAGCCGAGAACTGGCAGCGTCGCAGCAGATCGTCAACATCCGTTGGCGCCGGTCCAAGCAATTCAGGGATGATTTTCTTGGCTTCACCCACTTCATCCACCGCAACATTGAACGGATCCTGGGCGTCGGCAAGCCCCCCGGTGCGGAATTCGTCGCTTTGGAACAGTCCACCCGGGCGGGGACGCTCGGGCAGATGGGCCAATACGTCCTGGGCGGTTTCGGTGAGGATGGCGCCCTGGCGGATCAGATCATTGGCGCCACGGGCGCGGGGATCAAGCGGCGAGCCCGGCACGGCGAAGACTTCGCGGCCGGCTTCCTGGGCTTCGCGGGCGGTGATCAGGGTGCCGGAACGGGGGGCGGCCTCCACCACCACCACGCCCAGGGCAAGCCCGGCGATGATGCGGTTGCGGCGGGGAAAATGGCGGGCTTGCGGGTCGGTGCCGAACGGGGCTTCGGAGATTACCGCACCCTCCGCGCCGATTTTGGTCTGGAGCGCGGCGTTTTCAGGGGGGTAGGCGATATCGATGCCGCCGGCCACCACGGCGATGGTTTTGCCGGTGATCATCGCCCCTTGATGGGCGGCGGTGTCGATGCCGCGCGCCAGGCCCGAGACCACGACGAGGCCGCTGGCCGCGAGATCGGCCGATAATTGTTCGGCCATGCGTTGGCCGTTGAGCGAGGCGTTGCGGCTGCCGACGATGGCGATGCTGCGCCGGCTGAGCAGTGCGATGTCGCCCGCCACCGAAAGCACCGGCGGCGCATCGGGCAGGTCGGCCAGGGCGGAAGGGTATTCGGGATCGCCCCAGACCAGCAGGCGGGCGCCGATTTTATGCAGGTTGGCCTGTTCGCGGTCGAGTGCTGCCGGGGTGGGAGTGGCGAAACGGGTGAAACCGCTTTTGGCGGCGAGGTCGGGCAGGGATTTCAGGGCGGCGCGGGCCGAGCCATAGCGCAGCAACAAACGGCGGAACGAGATGGGGCCGATGCCTTCGCTGCGCGCCAGGAGGACGCGATCGCGGCGTTCTTGGTCTTGCATGACGGGGCTCCGGGGGGCTGAAATGATCAATTAGGAATAAAGAGAAGTAACTTCTTTTTTGAAAAAAGAAGCAAAAAGCTTTTTGCCACTTACTTTATGGACCCAATTTTGGGTTCGGTGCCGGACAGGATGCGTTTGATGTTGTCTTTGTGGCGGAAGAATACCAGCAGCGAAATACCGAGGATGACGCCGGCGCGGTCGTGAGTGGTGAAGAAAAAGGCGGCGGCGGGGGCGGCGGTGAAGGCGGCCAGGGCTCCGGCGGAGGACATGCGCGAGAGTTTGGCCGTCAATGCCCAGGCTGCCGCCGCGATGACGCCGGCGGGCCAGCACAAGGCGGCAGCCACACCCAAACCTGTCGCCACGCCCTTGCCGCCGCGCAAGCCCAGCCATACCGGGAAAATATGCCCCACCACGGCGGCAAAGCCGGTGATGGCGAGGGCGTAAGGGGCGCCGGTGTTGGGAGTGAGCCAGGCCCAGGCGGCGAGAATGGCCAAAGCGCCCTTGACGCCGTCGAGTAGCAAGGTGGCCAGAGCGAGGCCTTTGCGGCCGGTGCGCAGCACGTTGGTGGCGCCGATGTTGCCCGAGCCGATTTGGCGTATGTCGCCCACCCCCGCGGCGCGGGTGAGGATGACGCCAAACGGTATCGAGCCCGCGACATAGCCGAACACGCCGCATAGGAAATAGGTGTGGGCGGGCGAGATCATGCGAACACTCGGCGGCCGTTTTTCCAGGTGCCGATCACACTGCCCTCCATGGCGCGACCGTCGAACGGGGTATTTTGGGCTTTGCCGGGGAGTTTGCCCGCTTCGACCTGCCAGACCCGGGTGGGATGAAACAGGCAAAGATCGGCCTTGGCGCCGATGGCCAGCGTGCCGGCATCGACGCCCAGCACCTTGGCCGGGTTGTGGGTGAGCAGCGCGATGGCCTGGTCCAGGGTGAGGGAGCCGCTGTGGACTTGGGCGAGGGTGACGCCGAGCAGTGTGGACAGACCGGCGCCACCCGCCGATGCCTGGGCGAAGGGATAGCGCTTGTCGTCGGCATCGCGGGGTTGGTGATCCGAGGCGACGGCATCGATGGTGCCGTCGGCGAGTCCGGCGACCACGGCGAGGCGGTCGGATTCGGGGCGCAGCGGCGGCGATAGTTTGGCGTAGCTGCGGAAATCGCCGATGGCGGTTTCGTTGAGATCGAAATAGGGCGGGGCGGTATCGCAGGTGACATTGATGCCGTCGTGCTTGGCGCGGCGGATCAATTCGATGGATTCAGCCGTGGAGACATGGGCGAAATGGATCGCGCCGCTGGAAAGCTGCGCCAGACGCAGATCGCGGGCGACCATGATGGCTTCGGCGGCGGCGGGAATGCCGGGCAGGCCGAGACGGGTGGCGAGTTCGCCTTCGGTGGCGCTGCCGCCCGCGGCCAGCGACGGGTCTTCGGGATGTTGCACGATGCGGGCGCCGAAGTGGCGGGCGTAGGCGAGGATGCGGCGCATCAGACGGGCGTCGGCCAGTGCACGGCGGCCATCGGTGAAGGCTACGGCGCCGGCTTCGCGCAGCAGGCCGAGTTCGGCCATCTCGTCGCCTTCGCAGCCGCGGGTGAGGGCGCCGTAGGGATAGATGGTGATGGCGCCGGTTTCCTCGCCGCGTGCGCGCAGCAGGCGGGCGAGGGCGGGATCGTCGATGGCGGGTTTGCTGTCGGGCAGCACGGCGAGGCTGGTGATGCCGCCGGCGGACGCGGCGGTGGCCGCCGATTTGATGGTCTCGCGATACTCGAAGCCGGGTTCGCCGACCGCCGCGCGCATATCGACCAGGCCGGGGACCAGCACCAGATCGCGCGCCTCGATGATGGTGGCGCCTTCAGGGATGCCCAGATTATTGCCCAGATCGAGGATTTTGCCGTCGCGGACCAGCAGGTTGCCGACCAGATCGGTGGCGGAGGCGGGATCGATCAGGCGGGCCTGGGTGAAGAGAATGTCAGTCATGGCGGGCTCCGTTCCGGGCGAGCGTATCGAGCACGGCCATGCGCACGGCAACGCCCATTTCCACCTGCTCGGCGATCAGGCTGCGGACGGGATCGTCGGCCACGGCGCTGTCGATTTCGACGCCGCGATTCATCGGGCCGGGGTGCATCACCAAGGCGTCGGGCTTGGCAAAGGCCAGCTTTTCGTGATCCAGGCCCCAAAAGCGGAAATATTCGCGGGCGCTGGGGATCAGGCCGCTTGACATGCGTTCGCGTTGCAGGCGCAGCATCATGACGATGTCGGCGCCGGCCAGCCCCTCGCGCATGTCGTAGGAGACCTCGACCCCCAGGCGGGTGATGGGGCCGGGAATAAGGGTGGGCGGGCCGACGACGCGCACGCGGGCCCCCATGGCGGATAGCAGATGGATGTTCGATCGCGCCACACGGCTGTGCGCCACATCGCCGCAAATGGCTATTTGCAGGCCTTGCAGCTTGCCTTTGTGACGGCGGATGGTGAGCGCGTCGAGCAGCGCCTGGGTGGGGTGCTCGTGGGCGCCGTCGCCGGCGTTGATCACGCAAGCGCCGACTTTTTGCGCCAACAGATTGGCCGCGCCCGATTGGCCGTGGCGGACCACCAGCAAATCACAGTGCATCGCGTTCAGCGTGGCGGCGGTATCGAGCAACGTCTCGCCCTTGTTGACGCTGCTGGAGGCCACCGACATGTTGATCACATCGGCGCCCAGACGCTTGCCAGCCAGTTCGAAGCTGGTGCGGGTGCGGGTGCTGTCCTCGAAAAACAGATTGATCAGCGTGCGCCCGCGCAGCAGGTCGCGCTGGGTCTTTCCGGTTCGGTTGAGCGAAACGTAATTTTCGGCCAGATCGAGCAAATGCTGGATGGCCGGAGGGTAGAGACCCTCGATCGCGAGCAAGTGCCTGTGCGGGTAGGACAATGTATCGTTTCCGTGTGGCAGAAGGGAAGGCGGCGGGAAGCCACGCCAACCTACAAGGAAGGGGAGGCGAGGGGAAGTGAGTGAATTTAAATGAAGCAGCGCGATCAGTGCCTTGACTTCATGGGGCGGTTAGGCAGGCTGGGGGGCGTATGAAAGCAACCGTGGCACCGTCGATGTTGGCAGCTTCCGTTCCGGCGGCCTTGTCGCGTCGCGATCTTCGTATCGACCTGTTCCGGGGGTTGGCGCTGATCTTCATTTTTATCGATCACATTCCGAACAACTGGTTTGGCCAGATCACGCCGCGCAACTTCGGCTTTTCGGATGCCGCTGAAATGTTTGTGTTTTTTTCGGGGTTCTCGACAGGGCGGGCGTATGGCGGGGTTCTGCAACGCCAAGGTTGGCGGGTGGCGATAAAGCGCATCTGGCGGCGCTGTTGGGATATTTATCTGGCTCATTTATTGTTGCTGGCGTTTTTGAGCGTGGCGGTGACATGGGCCGCGGCCAGCACGCATCGGCAGGCGTTTTTGGACGATATGCGCATAAGCCCGCTTTTTTGGGATACCAGCCGGGCGATGCTGGAGACGCTGTTGTTGAAATTCCGCCCGGTGAACACCGACGTGCTGCCGATTTATGTGGTGCTGATGGGGTGTTTTCCGTTGGTGCTGTGGGGGTTGGAGCGGACGGCGCGCCTGGTGATGGTGGTGTCGGTGGCGCTTTATCTGGCGGCCAATCTGTTGAATTGGAACTTTTCCACCTATCCTCACCACGAGCCATGGTTGTTCAACCCGTTGGGCTGGCAGATTTTGTTTGTGTTCGGGGCCTATTTGGGCCATCGGCCGGATGCGGTGGTGATTTCGCGCCGGTGGCGGGGGGTTTTGGTGCCGGTGGGCGTGGTTTATCTGATCTGGGCGCTGTTGGTGGCGCAGAGTTGGGTGCATCCGTGGCTGGGGAGTTTTGTGCCCGATTGGCTGGGGCCGGTGATTTATCCGATCAGCAAGACCAATCTGGCGCCATTGCGGCTGGTGCATTTTTTGGCGTTGCTTTATCTGGGGTCGCTGTTGGTGCGCAAGGATGCTGCGTGGCTGCAAAGCTGGTGGGCCGAGCCATTTTTGCGTTGCGGGCAGCATTCGCTGCCGATTTTTTGTCTGGGTGTGTTTTTGAGCTTTGTGGCTTATTTCTTTTTGGTGATGGTGAATGGATCGATAGCGACCCAGGGCGTGGTGAGTCTGGGGGGGATTTCGATGTTGTGTACGGCGGCTTATTGGTTGCATGAGCGGAAGGTGCGGTTGGGTCAGGTGCGGGTGAGCAGGCTTTAGGTGGAACGAGGAACGACCATTCAATCTTCCGCTTTCCCCTGTTTTTGTGGTTTTGTTGATCGGTCGCGCTAATTTTTTGTTGAAATAAAGGTTCGTAGAGTATGGCATCTTCAATTTTTGAGTCACGGGAACTGGTCGCGGCAAGTAGTGTTGTGGTGAGTCCGCCATTTTTGATGCGCAGAATTGATCCCGTCTCGGTCGATACATACAAAGCTTATGTACATCACCGAGGCTATTGGGCGAATAGCCTGACGCTATGGAAGTTCAACGATGTTTTGTTCTTTCCACGGGACGCTGTTTTGTTCGATCAAAATCATGTTTTAATCGAGGAAGTAAATTATTCCTATATTCGCGCGCCGCTTTCTTGTGCGGTTGATGACGTCGTGCCATCTGGAGAAGAGTTGCCACAGCGGAAAATGGCGGCGGCATTTGCTGCTTTGGGAGATCGAACACAGATCAAAAAGACCGCATTTTTGTGTTTTCATCGCTATTACAGGGTCTATTCTCACTGGCATTGTGAAACGCTATTTTCATTGTTCTTATTGCTTGGTGACCTTGCCGATCGTAACGTAATTGGAGGCGAAGATTTTTGCTTCGTACTGCCGAAATTAACCCAGCTTCAGGCGGCTGGAGTTCAAGCGATTTTGAAATGTTTTGGTTTGGGCGATGATGTAATTGTTCAATGCGATATGAATGATTTGGTATTATATTCTTTTGATGAGTTAATTGTTCCAACCGCATTGTTCGCTCGTACATGGCTTCACCCAAAAATTTATGAATTTTCTAAATTTCTTCGCTTGGCGATGGGTGTTGGGCTTTCATCGAAAAATTTTCAAAAATGGCAGCCGATACGAAAAATTTATGTGTCGCGACGTGACGCAGGGGCGCGCCGAATGGTCAATGAGGAGGAATTGGAGGCGGCGCTGGAAAAACTTGGATTTGAAATAAAGCTATTATCAAACATGAGTTATGTGAAACAAATTGAAGAATTTTCAAGCGCGTCTTTGGTGTTGGGAGCGCATGGCTCTGGGTTCACGAACTTACTTTTTTCTGAGGAAGGGACGTTAGTGATTGAAATTCGGGCGGATCGTCATAAGGGAAGATCGCCCATGTGGGATAGAAGTTTCTGGATTCTCCCAAGTGTATTAAAGCAATCATATGGATTTATTATGTGTGATGGCGATGACGACACTGATACATGGAGCGCGCCCATCGATGAAATCATTTCGACAATCGAGACGCTTGGTTTTGGTGCCGGATAAATCGCTAAGAGCGAATTGAAATTTTGCGTGTTGTTTCAAATCGTCATCGCCGTGACCGGTTGATGATTTTTCGTTCGCATCGCAAGATACTGCCGCGAATAACACCATCAGTCATCCCTTTGGGTGCTTGGCATAATTGGTCTGACAGATAGAATCTCAGGATTCTGGGAGTCTCGGCTTGGGTTGATTTCAGATATGTCCCAGACCGATCGCTTTCTGCGTTTGATCGAATGATATTATACCATGTGGCATAATCAGTGACTCTCTATCCGCCGTCGTTGCGAGCGTAGCGAAGGATTCCATCTTGTTTTGGTCCAATCCGCCGCTGGGAGAAGAAGATGGATCGCTTCGCAAGGGCTCGCGATGACGAATTGGAAGGGGCAATCTTTACGCGGCTTGATATTACATCGTAAATTCGACTTCGCCGTAATTGATATTTGATAGGGTGCCGCATTTGTTCCATTGTTCCTGAAGGTAACGCTGGCGGAATTGGGCATTCACCATGGTTGTCTGCTGTTCGATCTCTGTGGTGACGGGGAACTCATGAGGGGTCAGACCGATGAAGTCGAAAATTTCCCTTAGCGATTTTTTTGGGTCGAGGGTAAATTCCTCATATACGAGTTCCAACGGCTTTATTTCAAGAAATTCAAAAAATGTGTGCCATTTGGCCTCCTGTCGCGACAGCAGGGTAAGGGCATTGTCAATTTTCCCGAAATTGAATACTGCTTCGGACGCATCTTTCCGTCCTGGGTCGGAGTGAATCCATTTCCCTGTTTCCCGCGCAATATAATAAGAAATTGCTTGTGCCAGTTTCGAACTCCGGCGAAGAAAAATAATTTTTGCTCGCGAAAAGAGCTCCTTCATCACAGGTAACTGATTTAGGAAATCCATATCTTCATACAGCAATTTTGCGCCCCACGTTCCGTCGGCGGCCGAGTGTGATTGCATCAAAAAATCGATGTAGGCAGGCATGCAGATTTCATTGTCGGCGGGAAATTTTGCGCCCAACCATCCAGTGCGAACCACGCGCGGATTGAAAAATTCGGCGACAGTCCCAACATGACCGGTATTTTTCAAATAATCCGATAACAGGTTGCTGCCAGACCGGGCGGTGGTGCAAATCAAAAAAACAGGCGCGGCGGGTTGCATTGTTGAGAGGACTCCCAGAGGCTTGGCGCGGAAATATCATGGCGATATCGGTTTGTTATAAACTGAACAGCAACGGGGTTATAGTTCAGCTCGGGGGATTTGGCGAGCGCATTTATTGGGTGGCGCGGGTAATATAGCTGACTTCATAGGGGCTTAACGATACGGTTTGGTGGTCTAGATTTACCGCTATTGTGGTGGGAGTGGTGTTGATCAGCAAAACGCATTTGCTGCCGGCCAAGGCTTTGATGTCATTGCTGGAGATTTTCGTTGCCAATAATGTTTCGCCACGCGGGAAGCATCGTTCGAAATTCTGCATCGATGCGGCGAATGGCTGTGGCTGGCCACCACCCGCGATCAGGGTGGAACTCCAGAGCCCGTCCTCGCCGGCGACAGTGTATGGTGGCTTGGCATCTTCTTCGGGCGACCATCGCAAGGCTACGGACACTGCTGGGGCCATGGCGATCAGTGTCGAGGTCATCAACGCATTTTGATTGGCGTGCACAAGATTATTTGGGATGTGATCGTCTGGGTTTGGCGGGGAATACCATTCCGCCCACCAGATTGGCAGTGTGGTGCGCTGTTCGATCCAATGATCGATATCTTGATATTTTTGCAGACTGGCAAAGCTATCGGCGGGAAAGCCGTCGCGGGCTTGGATTCCGCCATCGACGGTTACAAAATCAGCGCCATGTTTATGCTGATTCCAGTAATCGAAGGCATTGAGAATTGGCTGGACGATGGTGCCGTAAGGGCCGGTTAGGGAAGATTTGTCGCGAGGATTCGTATGGAGCAGTGCACCCATCGGCGTATAGGGGCCGCCGATTTTGATGGTGGGGGATATTTGTTTGAGTGTGTCATAGATAGAATTATAAAGTTCCGTGTATTCCTCGTAATTCCACCGATTTTTTGCGGGGTTCCAGAATCCTTTGAATTCGTTCCATACCTGGTAATGTTTTACGTCTGGATAACGCAAGGCGATTTGCCGCGCGAGTTCCGTGAAATCTTTGAAGTGCTGGGGTTGTGGTGCATCGGTGAGATGTTTCCAATCGGTGGCGCCGGGAGCGCCGCCCTTCATCCAATCGGGAGCGCAGCACAATGTGATAACCGGGATTCTGCCTGTAGCGCGGACGATGTTGATGCGTTGATCCAGGCTGGACCAGTCATACACGCCAGGAGATGGCTCGGGGTTATTTGATCCCCATCCCATGATGTGGACATTTTGATATTGGGCGACGTCGTGCGCAATCGCTTCGGCGCGTTTGATCGCTTGGGGATTGCCCCAGGAGGCAAGATTATTCTGGGTGTAATCGACCCCCAGTTCGAGTTTGCTGGTGCCGATGGGGGCGCCGATGGTGATTGTCACCGTTTTATTTTGTGTCTGGTTTGGGCCACCGGTTTGGGCCGACGCCGTGTTCAATCCGCACAACAGCAGGCCGATCAGGCCGGTGAGTATGAGTCGATGATGGGTGATCGAGCATCTCATGGCGATTCCTTTGCTCCAACGCGCACAGAGCAGGCAGGTTAAACGCTGGCGCAAAGGAATAGAAGTTCTTTTGCTTCCTTTTTCCAAAAAGGAAGCCTCTTGTTTAGCCTTTGTCGTCTACCCGCGCCGATCGCGCCAGTTTGGCCAGATTACTCACCAGATCGCGGGCATTTTTGACCCGGCGCGCCAGATCCATCTCGCCGGAGAGCGCCAATTTATAATCGGGGCGCAGGCGCAGCGGGGCTTTTTGCAGGCCCAGCCACGCCACCAGTCCGGCGGGGTTGGGAAATTGATTGCCGCGGAACGACAGCACCATGCCTTTGGGGCCGGCTTCCAGCCGTTCGACGTGGGCGAGGCGGCAGGCGCGTTTGAGCGCCATCACTTGCAGCAGATTTTCCACTTCGGTGGGCAGCGGGCCGAAGCGATCGGTGAGTTCGGCGGCCATGGCCTCGGTTTCGGCGTCGGTGGAAAGCACGCCGATGCGGCGGTAGAGGCCCAGGCGGACGGGCAGATCGCGCACATAGGTTTCCGGGATCAGCACCGGCAGACCCAGATTGATGTTGGGGGTCCAATCGCGGTCCTGGGCGTGGTCGGTGCCGCCCTTGGCGCGGTAATCGGCCACGGCGTCTTCCAGCATTTGCTGATACAGTTCGATGCCGACTTCGCGGATGTGGCCGGATTGTTCGTCGCCCAGCAGATTGCCGGCGCCGCGAATATCCAGATCGTGCGACGCCAGGGTGAAGCCCGCGCCTAGATTTTCCAGTGTTTGCATCACATGCAGGCGCTTTTCGGCGGCGGCGGAGAGCACCGTGTTGGGCGCCCAGGTGAGATAGGCGTAGCCGCGCTGTTTGCCGCGTCCGACGCGGCCGCGCAATTGATAGAGCTGGCCCAGGCCGAACATGTCGGCGCGATGGATGATCAGCGTGTTGACCGAGGGCATGTCGAGCCCGCTTTCGACGATGTTGGTGGAAAGCAGGATGTCGTGCTTGCCGTCGGCGAATTCGGTCATCACCCGTTCGAGTTCGGTGGGGGAGAGGCGGCCATGGGCTTCGGCGATGCGGGCGTCGGGGACGATCGCGCGCAGGCGCTCGTTCATGCGTGGCAGATCTTCCAGCCGCGGCACGACGCAGAAGATCTGGCCGCCGCGGAAGCGCTCGCGGGCGATGGCTTCGCGGATGACGATGGGATCGAACGGCATGATGAAGGTGCGTACAGCCAGGCGATCGGCCGGCGGGGTGGCGATCACGCTCATTTCACGCACGCCGGTCAGCGCCAGTTGCAGGGTGCGCGGGATGGGGGTGGCGGTGAGGGTGAGCACATGCACGCCCTCCTTCATCTGTTTCAGCTTTTCTTTGTGCGAGACGCCGAAATGCTGTTCTTCATCGACGATCAGCAAGCCAAGTTCGGCGAATTCGATGCCCTTGGCGAGCAACGCGTGGGTGCCGATGACGATGCCGATGCTGCCGTCTTTCAGCCCCTGGCGGTTGGCGGCGGCGTCTTTGGCGGTGACCATGCGCGAAAGTTGGGCGACTTTGATGCCCAGACCTTCAAAGCGGCGGGTGAAGCTGCGGAAATGCTGGCGGGCGAGCAAGGTGGTGGGGACGACGACGGCGACCTGGGTGCCCGACATGGCGGCGATAAAGGCGGCGCGCATGGCGACTTCGGTTTTGCCGAAGCCAACATCGCCGCAGATCAGGCGGTCCATTGGTTGGCCGGAGGCGAGGTCTTCGATCACGTCGGCGATGGCGCGGGTTTGGTCCTCGGTTTCCACGTGCGGGAAGCGGGCGCAGAATTCATCCCAGGTGCCTTCGGGCGGGGCCAGTATGTCGGCTTCCTGCACTTTGCGGGCGGCGGCGACGCGGATCAGTTCGCCGGCCATGTCGCGGATGCGCTGTTTCATCCGCGCTTTGCGGGTCTGCCAGCCGGCGCCGCCCAATTTATCGAGGCTTACGCCCGCGGTTTCCGAGCCGAAGCGCGACAGCATTTCGATGTTTTCGACCGGCAGGAATAATTTGTCGTCGCCGTCGTAGAGCAGCCGCAGGCAATCATGGGCGGCGCCCGAGACATCGAGCGTGACGAGGCCGTCGAAGCGGCCAATGCCGTGATCCTGGTGCACCACCAGATCGCCTTCGGCCAGTTCGGTGGCTTCGGCGATGAATTGGTCGGCGCGTTTGCGTTTGCGCGGCGGGCGGGAGATGCGTTCGCCCAGCAAATCCTGTTCCGACAGCAAGGCGGTATCGTCGCTGATGAAGCCGCGTTCCAGGCCGAGGGTGACGAGTTGCACCGAACCGGGCGCCACGTCTTCCCAGCGGTCGCGGGGGGCGGAGGCGATGTTGTGGTCGCGCAGCAGCGAGGCGATGCGATCGCGTGAGCCGCGCGTCCAGGCGGCGATGACGATGCGCTTTTTCTGCGACTGCCAGGTGGCGATGTAGGATTGGAGCTGTTGGTAGAGACTGGTGCCTTGGGCGTTGTTATTGGTGAGCATCACGCTGGGGCGGCCGCCGGCGTCGATTCCGGTGTTTTCGGCGGCTTTGGCGTAGGGGATGAATTGGATCGCCGGGAATTGCCGGGTGGTGGTGTGCCAGAGTTCGGTGTCGAGATAGAGGCTGGCGGGAGGGACCGGGCGATAGGGGGTTTCGCCGTCGCGGGGCGCCGTGCGGCGGGCATCAAAATGATCGGCGATCATCTCGGCGCGGCTGGCGAAGGCTTCGTCGGTTTGCGGATCGAATGACAGGGCGAGGCCGGGCAGGTAGTCGAAGATGGTTTCCAGCGTTTCGTGGAACAACGGCAGGTAATGCTCCATGCCGGGGGTGCGGCGGCCCTCGGAGATGGCGAGGTAGAGCGGATCCTGGGCCGAGGCGGCGCCGAATAAATCGCGGTAATTGGTGCGGAAGCGGCTGATGCTGGGCGGGTCGAGGAAGATCTCGGATACCGGGCGCAGGGTGAGTTCCGGCAGCTTTTTGGCGCTGCGCTGGGTGGTGGCGTCGAAGAAACGCAGGCTTTCGACGGTGTCGCCGAACAGATCGATGCGCACGGGGTCGAGCAGCCCGGCGGGGTAGAGATCGACGATGCCGCCGCGCACGGCATATTCGCCGGGTTCCATCACATTGTCGGCGCGGCCATAGCCGTTGGCTTCGAGGAAGGTGATCAGGTCGGGCACGTTGAGCGTGCTGCCGGCGGTGAAGCTAAGGGTGCTGCCGGCGAATACGGCGCGCGGGGGGATTTTTTGCATCGCCGCCGCGACAGACGCCAGCACGATGCGGGGCTTGGTTGGGGGTTCGAGCAGGGCCGCCAGGGCGGAGATGCGTTCGGCGACCAGGCCTTGGTTGGGAGATACGCGGTCGTAGGGCAGGCAATCCCAGGCCGACAGGCGGATGATTTCGAGTTGCGGGGCGAAGAAGCTGAGGGCTTCGGCGAGGCGGGCCAGCCGCAGGTCGTCGCGGGTGATGTGCAGCAGGTTGCCGGTGTGCTCGGCCCGGCGCTTGATCAGAAGCTGGGCGTCGAAGCCTTCGGGAACACCGTGGACGAGCAGCGGGATCATGCCAATCGCCCGAAAGAATAAATGATTTCAGTTGCCGGGCGATTGGTATGAGTCTTTGTTTTGCGCGCGGCCGCCCCACCAACCCCGCGCGCATACCGTCGGTCATGTGGTATGCCCAAAGGTATCATTTCAGGGCGGCGGCACGCATGGCTTGCAGCAGGGGATGATCGTGCTGGGCCGGAATGGGCCTGCGGCCCGAGAGCCAATCGGCGAGATCAGGATCGGGGAGTTCGAGCAGGGCTTCGACCTGTGTCAGCATTGCGTCGTCCATCGCGGCGAGGCGCGGGATGAGGTAGTCGCCGATCATGAGGTCGTTTTCGTGCGTGCCGCGATGGGTGGCACGAAACAGGATGCGCTTGCGGCGGGGGTCGAGCGTGTGGGGCATGATGTGGGGGTATAGCGGGGGAAGCAGGAGAAAGGAAGGCGGCAGAGCGGCTTTCATCCCACCTCGAATATTTCCAACTCCACGCGATCGGGAAAACGCGCGCCGACGCCGAGAAACAGGGGGCGGGTGAGGAATTGATAGAGCGGGGCGGCGGTTTCAAAACGGGGAATGGTGCGGAAATAGACCAGGGCGGGATCGACGGTTTCGCCGCGGGTGATTTTTGCCATCACTTCGGGCGGGCCGAAGCGCACGCCTTGGTTCTCGATGTAGATCATGGCGCCGTCGTTGGTTTCGATGGCGTAGCGGGCCTCGAGACGGCTGAAGCCGTCGGGCTGGATGGTTTGAAAGTCGGCGCCGGCGGGCAGGATGCGGCCGTTCAGGCGGGGGCCGTGGACCTCGCCGCCGGTGATGGCGACGATGCGGCGCAGGCCCGCGCTGGTGTGGCCGATGGTGATGGGGGCGGCGACCTGGATGGTGAGGGTGGCGATGGGGGTGAGGGGCGGCGCTGAGGGCATGGGTGTTTCCGGGTTGCGGGAAGCGGAATTGTTATTTGGGGACGATAATGCTCTCGCTGGCCTTCTTGGGAAAGATGCGGCACAAAGTGGCTGTGCTTGATCTGTTCCTCACTCCTTTGACCTCGTTGCGTGGCCTTGGGCCGCGTCTCGCGCCGTTGCTTGCCAAATTGGTGGGCGGGGATCGTTTGCGTGATCTGCTGTTCTATCTGCCCATCGGACTTACCGCACGGCCCTTGGTGAGCATTGCCGGGATCGAGCATGGGATGGTGGCGACCATCAGGATCGAGGTGGCGCGGCACGAGGTTCCCGCGCGTAAAGGGCAGCCTTGGCGGGTGGTGGTGGGCGATGGAACTCGTTTTGCCGAGATTGTGTTGTTCCGGCCCGATCGGTTGCGGCAGATGCCGGTTGGGGCGAAATTGTTGGTCTCGGGCAAGTTCGAGGAATATCAGGGGCGGATTTCCTTGCCGCACCCGGACTATGTGGTCTCGCAGGAGCGCGCGGAAGCGTTGCCCAGGCACGAGCCGGTGTGGCCGCTGGGCAATGGGATTGTGCAGCGGGTGGTTTTGAACGCGATGCGTCAGGCGTTGGATTTGTTGCCAGACGCACTGCCGGAGTGGCTCGATACCGGGGTGTTGGCGCGGGAGCGGTGGCCGGGGTTTTGTGCCGCGTTGCGCGCGGTGCAGGCGCCGGATGGATCGGGGGACGGCAAGGCGCGCGAGCGGTTGGCCTATGACGAGTTGTTGGCGCATC
>JAJZHU010000238.1 GCA_021798375.1 Pseudomonadota bacterium
GATGCCGATGGCGCTGTGGGGGTCGGCCAAATAGCCGCTTTTGGCCGCCAAACAGCGGATTTCAGCCAAGGTTTGTTGGTCGGACAGGCGTGCGCCATGAAACATCTGGCTGGCGCGTTGCCACACGTCCGGGGCCACCCGCATACGCCCGTTGTCACGGAAATCGCGCATGGTTTGGGCGGTCAGATCCGGGTCGCGGTTCAATAATTCGAACAGGATGCGCTCGAAATTCGAGCTGACCTGAATATCCATCGATGGCGACAGCGAGGGCTCGACACCTTGGATGCTCATGTCGTTGGCGGTGAAAAAGCGGGTGAGGATGTCGTTGCGGTTGGAGCCGACGATCAGCCGCGCGATGGGCACGCCGATCCGTCCCGCCACCCAGGCCGCCAGCACATTGCCGAAATTGCCCGTGGGCACGGCGAAGGACACGGGGCGATCGGGGCCGCCCAGCGCCAGGCTGGCCGCGACGTAATAGGGGATTTGCGCGGCGATGCGCGCCCAATTGATCGAATTGACCGCCGAGAGATTCATCTCGGTGCGAAATTTTTCGTCGGCGAACAGGGATTTCACCATGTCCTGGCAGTCGTCGAAGGTGCCTTCCACGGCCAGATTGGCGATGTTGGGGGCGTGAACGGTGGTCATCTGGCGGCGTTGCACGTCGGATGTGCGGCCCTTGGGGTGCAGGATCACCACATGGATGTTCTTGCGGTCGCGGCAGGCCTCGATGGCCGCCGAACCGGTGTCGCCCGAGGTGGCGCCGACGATGGTCACATGCTCGCCGCGTTGCCCCAGCACGTAATCGAACAACAGCCCCAGCATCTGCATGGCCATGTCCTTGAAGGCCAGGGTGGGGCCATGAAACAATTCCATCGACCACAGATCGTGATCGACCTGCACCATCGGCACGATGGCCGGATGGGCGAAGTTCGCATAGGCCTTGTGCGTCATCTCGCGCAATACATTGAACGAAATGGACTCGCCCACGAATGGCTGCATCACGCGGGCGGCCAATTCCGGGTATGGCAGCCCGCGCATGGCGCGCAGTTCGTCGGGCGAAAAACTGGGCCAACTGGCGGGCACATACAGCCCGCCATCGCGGGCGAGACCGGCGAGCAGGACGCCGGCGAAATCGAGGGAAGGGGCGGAGCCACGGGTGGAGATATAGTGCATCGGCGCAGATTAGTGGGAGCCAGAAGGGGTGGCAAGGGAAGCGGGGAAAGAAGCAGGAAACTTCGGTCTTTTGGCGGGTGGAATCATAAAAAAGGGCCGCCCCTTGCGGGACAGCCCCATTTTCATTCGTCAAAGACGATTAGGCGAGCTTGAGGTTCACGGCGGCGGCCTTGCCGCGCTCCATGGTGATCTCATAGCTCACCTTTTGGCCATCATTCAGGCCGCGCAGGCCGGCTGCTTGCACTGCGGTGATGTGGACGAACACGTCCTTGCCACCGTCTTGCGGCATGATAAAGCCAAAACCCTTGGTGGTGTTGAACCACTTAACGGTGCCGATAGCCATCGTCTTCATTCCTTCTAGCAGTCTGGGAGAGCGCGTTCGTGGAAAGAATCACGCCTTCCGGGCAGGGGATCGCCCGAAATTTCATGGTCGGCGCCGCGTAATTGCGGCGCTTCCCGAAAGTCTTCAGCGGGTGAGAAACGGATCTCACGCCAGACGAAGATTGGTGGCAGCGGCCTTGCCGCGTTCCATCGCCACTTCATAGCTAACTTTCTGGCCTTCGTTCAGGCCGCGCAGGCCAGCCGCCTGGACCGCGGTAATATGCACGAACACATCCTTGCCACCGTCCGACGGCATGATGAAACCAAAACCCTTGGTGGTATTGAACCACTTAACAGTACCAACAGCCATATCCGCTACTCCGTCATGAGGCCACACAACCGCGTGTGGCGTTCCTGACAACCGGGCCTTTGGGCGACTTCTGGCGATCCGGGACGGAGGCGCAGCAAGGCTAGCCGAAAAAATCTCGATTGACGGCGCTATGGCAACCCTAAAAGTGGACGGATGTCAATTCTTCTTGCACGAGAAACGCGCGTATTCATCGTTTCGCTATGAAAAAATGATAAAAAACGTAAAAAGGCACCGGTTTCCCGGTGCCTTTTCGCAGTCGCAGCACGAATGCCGCGGGTATTAGAAGTCCATGTCCATGCCGCCCGGAGCGCCGCCCATTTGCGGAGATTTCTTCTCCGGCTTTTCGGCGATCATCGCTTCGGTGGTGATCAACAGACCGGCGATCGAAGCCGCGGCCTGCAGGGTGGTGCGCACGACCTTGGTGGGGTCGATGATGCCGGCGGCAACGAGGTCTTTGTATTCCCCCATTTGCGCGTCGAAGCCATAGTTATAATCGGCCACTTCGAGCACTTTGCCAGCGATCACGGCACCGTCTTCGCCAGCGTTCTCGGCGATTTGGCGCAGCGGCTGCTGGATGGCCTTGCGGACCACGTTGATGCCGAACTTTTGGTCTTCGTTGGCCGAGGTCAGCGCGGCCAGGATGGTGCTGGCGCGAACCAGAGCCACGCCGCCGCCCGGAACGATGCCTTCTTCAACGGCTGCGCGCGTGGCGTGCAGGGCGTCGTCAACGCGATCCTTGCGTTCCTTCACTTCCACTTCGGTCGAACCACCGACGCGGATCACGGCAACGCCGCCGGCGAGCTTCGCCAGGCGTTCTTGCAGCTTCTCGCGGTCGTAATCCGACGTGGTTTCAGAGATCTGCGCGCGGATCTGGGCGGTGCGGCCTTGGATGTCGCCCTTTTCGCCAGCGCCTTCGATGATCGTGGTGGTGTCTTTTTCGATCAGGATGCGCTTGGCGCGGCCCAGCATGGCAAGCGTGACGCTTTCCAGCTTGATGCCCAGATCTTCCGACACAACCTGACCGCCGGTGAGGATGGCGATGTCTTCGAGGATCGCCTTGCGACGGTCGCCGAAGCCGGGAGCCTTCACGGCGGCAATCTTGAGGCCGGCGCGCAGCTTGTTCACCACGAGGGTGGCAAGAGCTTCGCCTTCAACGTCTTCCGCGATGATCAGCAGAGGACGGCCCGATTGCACGACGGTTTCCAGCAGCGGCAGCAAGGGCTGCAGGCTGGAGAGCTTCTTTTCGTGGATCAGGATGTAGGGGCTTTCGAGTTCCGCCACCATCTTTTCCGCGTTGGTGATGAAGTAGGGCGAAACATAGCCGCGGTCGAACTGCATGCCTTCGACAACGTCGAGCTCGGTTTGAATGCCCTTGGCTTCTTCAACCGTGATCACGCCTTCGTTGCCGACGCGCTGCATGGCTTCGGAAATGATGCGGCCGATTTCGGTTTCGCCATTGGCCGAGATCGTGCCGACCTGGGCGGTTTCCGCCTGGGTGGTGATCTTGCGGGTGCGCTTCTCCAACTCGGCAACCACGGCGGCAACGGCGAGATCGACGCCGCGCTTCATGTCCATCGGGTTGATGCCGGCGGCCACGCCCTTGGCGCCTTCGCGCACGATGGCCTGGGCCAACACGGTGGCGGTGGTGGTGCCGTCGCCCGCGATGTCGTTGGTTTTGCTGGCGACTTCGCGCACGAGCTGGGCGCCCATGTTTTCGAACTTGTCGGCCAATTCGATTTCTTTGGCGACCGACACACCGTCTTTGGTGATGCGCGGAGCGCCGAAGCTTTTATCGATCACCACATTGCGGCCCTTGGGACCAAGCGTGATCTTGACGGCATCGGCGAGGATGTCCACGCCGCGCAACAAACGGGCGCGGCCATCACTGCCAAAACGAACTTCTTTTGCAGCCATTTTATCTATTCCTTCACAAGGAGTGGATCAGAAAAAGCGATCTCAGGCGTTGATGATGCCGAGAATGTCGCTTTCCTTCATGATCAGCAGGTCTTCGCCGCCAATCTTCACTTCGGTGCCCGACCATTTGCCGAACAGGATCTTGTCGCCGGCTTTCACGTCGAGCGCGACGATTTCACCGCGTTCATTGCGAGCGCCGGGGCCCACGGCCACAACCAGGCCTTCCTGGGGTTTTTCCTTGGCGGTGTCGGGGATGATGATCCCGCCCTTGGTCTTTTCTTCGGCATCGAGCCGACGGATCACGACGCGGTCGTGCAACGGACGAAAATTCGACATGCGGATCGCTCCTTCGTATGTCTGATTGACTAATGAAATACCCCGGGCGCCAAATTGGCACTCGACGCCAGAGAGTGCCAGCTAGGTAAGTGTGGGCAGGCGCGAAGTCAAGGGAGGAGTTGGCACTCTTGT
>JAJZHU010000239.1 GCA_021798375.1 Pseudomonadota bacterium
GCCGCCTCGGTGGGCTGCGTGGGCGCGCTGGCGCTTACCGCGGGCCGGCGCCAACTCAGCCTCGCCACGCTGCGGGAGGCACTACAGCAAACACTGCGCACCACCGGGATGGTCTATATGGTGGTGATCGGCGCGATCGTGTTTTCGACCTTCATCGCCGCCGCCGGTCTGGCGGACCGGGTGGCCACGCTGGTGAACGACATGCATGCCGGCCCCACCGCCGTGGTGGCTGTGATGATGCTGATCGTGCTGCTGCTGGGCATGTTTCTTGACGGTCTGGCGCTGATGACCCTGGTGGTGCCGATCTTTCTGCCGATCGTGCAAACCATGGGGGTCAGCCCGATATGGTTCGGCGTGGTGCTGGTGCGCGCGATGGAAATAGGCTTTGTGCACCCGCCGGTGGGGATGAATGTCTACATCATCCACGGCTTGGCGAAAGATATACCGCTATCCACCATTTTCCGCGGAATAATACCGTTTCTGATGGCCGATGCCTGTCATCTGGCGCTGCTGATCCTGGTGCCGGCGGTGGTGCTGTTGCTCCCGCGTCTGCTTGGGTCATAAATGATGGATCCGCAACCGAAATCACCCCGTTCTTCCGGAGTTCCCACGCCAATGGCACCCATCCGCAAGCCACGCCGACAAGTTCCGCAACGTCCCGAACCAGTGACCACGCCCGAGGAAAGCGACGTGAAAGCACCGCGTGATCTGGGCGTGCTGCACCAGATTCTGGGTTTCAAGCTGCGGCGCATTCAGAACCATCTGTCACGCAATTTGTCGCAACGTTCGGATTTCGGCGGACACAAGTCCGGCGAATTCAGCGCGTTGGCGATCATCCACGCCAATCCCGGCCTTTCCCAGGTGGCGCTGGCCGACGAAGTGGGGCTCGACAAGGCGATGACCGGCTTGGTGGTGGATCAATTGGAATACGACGGGCTGGTGCGGCGCGAGCGGGCGTTGGACGACCGTCGCCGCAACCTGTTGTTTGCCACCGATCTGGGGGTGCGAACGCTGGATGAATGGGTGCGGATCGCGCTGGAGGTGGAAGAGCCGGTGCGCAAAACGCTAAGCACGGCCGAGTTTGCGATCGTCTCGGAATTGCTCGATCGCATCTATCATAAATGCTTCAACTCCGATGAAACATGAGCGGACGATGCACAGGGTTTTGCAATTTGCTTGCGCATTTGTGCTGTGGGCCGCTGCCACGGCAAACGCGGCCACCGGCTATATGCTGCGTTACGCCTCGCCTTATCCGCCCAACCACCCTTTCAGCCGCGCCGATCAGGCCTGGATCCAGCACGTCGAGCAAATTTCCGGCGGCAGGTTGCGCATTAAAGCCTTCTGGGGCGGCACGCTGGTTACTTCCGATTCGGCCACGTTGGAACTGGAACATGGCATCGCCGATGTGGCGCTGATCACCCCGATCTATGCCCATGCGGGCGCGCGTCTGATCAAGTTGCAGACCGGATTTTATGACGGCGCGCGGACCGCCCAACAACAAATTGCGATTTATGCCTGTCTCCGCCGGCAGTTTCCCGTGCTTGACGCCGAGTTGACGGGTGTGCATGTGCTCGCGGTGCAAGGGGGCGAATTGTCGCATTTCATGACTCGCCGCCGCCCGATCCGTGATTTGTCGGATTTGCACGGCTTGCGCATCCGCGTGCCGGTCGAACTGGTGCCGATCATGCGCAACCTGGGCGCGGATCCTGCCACAATGCCAATGGATCAAGCCTATTCCGCTTTGTCAAAAGGCATCGTCGACGGTGTGGCGGCGCCCGCCGATACGTTGCTGTCGCTGCATTTCGCCGAAGTGGTGCCCTATTTCAGCGCGATTGAAATCCCGCGCGGCGCCTATCCGGCGCGGGCAATCTCGGATCGCGCCTGGCGGAAGTTGCCCGAAGACTTGCAAAAATTGCTGACGGATTCGGAAGGCTTTTGGGAAAATCAATTGAATATTTCGATCAGCCGCGCCGAACAGAGCGGCTATAAGTTTGGTTTTTCTCACGGCGAGCAACTGGTGCCGGCCAGCCCCGCCCTTCAGGCAAAATTCGACCAGCTTTACAACAACATTACCCGCGACAATGCGCGGTCGGTTGGTGGCGCCGAAGGCCTGGCAATGTTCGATGCCACACAGCGGGAAGTGGCGGCAATCCGTGCCGGCCACCCGCCGTGTTGAGATGAACCCGTCCGCCGTCGCATTGCCTGCCATACTGGTGGGTTGGCAGCCGCGGCCGGACAAAATGTAAGTGCTTGCATTGGAGCGTGGGGGGAGTCATCTTGCGCCCACGGTGGAGGATCGCGGTGAAACCAGGAATAGCCAAAAACGCCGCCAAGGAACGCCACTTTCTACACCGTGCCGCGCGCTTGTTGCCAACAACAAGCAATTCTGAGGGGGCCGTTTTTGCCATGAAATACGTCGTCTTGATTGCCGCCTCTCTGTTGTTGCCGGCAGGCGCGCAGTCATCATGGATCCTTCCCGGCGCTGGTGGCAAACTGGCGGCGACACAAGATTACCCGAACGCTTTGGGCTCGCTGCGTCTGCAAGTGCAGGGCGGGCCCGTGGATATGGCCAGCAACCCGTTTTTTGCGCCGCTTGGCGCCAATGGCCGGGCCTGTGTCACCTGTCATCAGCCGATCAATGCGATGAGCGTCAGTGCCTTATCGGCGCGGCAGCGCTGGCAGCAATATGGCGATTCTGATGCGCTGTTTGCCGCCTATGATGGCTCGAATTGTCCCGATTTGCCGCAAGACAAGGCGGAATCGCATTCGCTGCTGCTGTCGAAAGGCCTGATCCGCATCGCGCGCTCGTGGCCGCCGCGTGATCTGCAAGGCCACGTGATCACGCCCGATTTCCGCATCGAGGTGGTGCGCGATCCAACCGGATGCAACACTAGTAAAATTTACGGTTTGAACAGCCCCAATCCGCAGATTTCGGTGTTCCGCCGGCCGCGCATGGTGGCGAATTTCAAATATGTAGTGGCCACCGGCTTCAATGACGATCCGAAAGACGGTCTGCCGTTGCCCACCGATCCGCTGAGCGGAAAGTTGGCGAGCCGCAATTTGATGGCGGATGCACGTGTGCTGACGCTGAAAGAACAAATGCGCGATGCCGCCGTTACGCATTTACAGCGCACCAAACCGCTGACCGCGGAACAGGAATCGCAGATCGAGGATTTGGAAATGCGCCTCTTCACCGCGCAGCAATCCGGGCCCGGCGGTGATGAACAAAGTGGTGGCGCCAGTGGCGGCACGGACGCGCTGGCCAACGGTTTGGCCGGACGGCTGGGCGATCAGACAAGGCCGGTGTGGAGCGAGTATGCCGCCTGGGCCAAGGCGGCCGACAACCCGGCACTCACCCCGGTCCAGCGCGCCTTCCGCCTTTCGGTGGCGCGCGGCGCCAAGATCTTCCGCGACCGCACTTTCCTGATCACCGACAGCGCGGGCATCAATTATCCCATCGGCTTCGGCAACCCGGTGCGCAATTCCTGTGTGTTTTGCCACAATATGAGCCAGATGGGCATGGATGTGGCGCCAGGTCAGGTCGATCTGGGCACTACCACCCTGCCTTTTGCCGACCCGCAGCCTGATCTGCCGCTGTTCAAAATTACCTGTCTGGGCCAGCCGCATCCGTTTTACGGCAAGGTGATCTATACCCATGATCCCGGTTATGCGCTTACCACCGGGCGTTGCGTGGATGTGGGCAAAATCACGCTGCAAAGCCTGCGCGGCCTGGCGGCCAGGGCGCCGTATTTTTCCAATGGAATGGCAAAGGATCTTCGTGCCGTGGTCGATTATTACAACCGGCGCTATAATATTGGTTACACCGAACAGGAGAAGCAGGATCTGGTCAATCTGCTGAGTGTGCTGTGAAGACGACGGGGGTCTTTTTGGCTTTGGCCTTGGCCGGATCGGCCGTCGCGCAGAGCGCGCCATCGACTGACACGCAGAGCGCGCCACAGGAATTGCGGTTTGTCGGTTGCCCGATCTATCGCGATACGGATGCCGGCAAAAAATCCGGCTGCTGGCTGACCGACGATCACGAAAATGGCCAGCGTTACGACATATCGCAAGCCCTGACCAAACCGGATCGCGCGCACGCAATATTGGTGGAAGGACGCGAACAGGGCGGAAGCATTCTTGCGTGCGGCAGCAAGCCGCTGCTGCCGGTTCGGGTTTCCGTGCTGTGGGATGTGCCATGTACGGCCGATCAATTGCCCGCCGAGGGGTTCACCGGCAGAAAATATGC
>JAJZHU010000240.1 GCA_021798375.1 Pseudomonadota bacterium
GTTTTTCGTCGCGCACGGCGTCGGCATCGAGCGAATTGGGCGGCTCCATCGCCACCAGACATAAAAGCTGGAGCAGGTGATTTTGCAGCATGTCGCGCAGCGCGCCGGATTTGTCGTAGTAATCGCTGCGGCCCTCGACGCCCACGGTTTCGGCCACGGTGATTTGCACATGGTCGATCACGTCGGAGTTCCACAGACGCTCGAAGATCGAATTGGCAAAGCGCAACGCCAGCAGATTCTGCACCGTTTCCTTGCCGAGGTAATGATCGATGCGATAGGTCTGGCGTTCGCCGAAAAAGCGCCCGACGTCGTTGTTGATCTGTTCGGCCGAGGCGAGATCCTTGCCGATCGGCTTTTCCAGCACCACGCGCGACAGCGGCGTGATCAGGCCGTGTGAGTGCAATTGATCGCAGATGACGCCGTAAAGATCGGGCGATGTGGCCATGTAGAACACCCGGATCAGGCCGGCGTTCAGCTTTTGCTTGAGCAGATCGAAGCCGGTGCCCTTCATGCCGTCGACCGGCACATAGGTCAGGGTGCGGATGAAGCTGTGCAGGGTGATTTCGTCGCGTTCGTGTTCGGGCACGTGATGGCGGATCGCCTCCATGGCGCGGGCGCGAAAATCCTCGGCCGACATTTCCGCCCGCGCCGCGCCGATGATGCGGCTGTCGTGCGGCATTTGCTCGTCACGGAAACGATAATACAGCGCGGGCAACAGCTTGCGCATGGTGAGATCGCCGGTGGCGCCGAACACGACGCATTCAAACGTAGCCACCGGAATTATTTTTGCCATGATCGATCCTGCCGCAACTGCGAAGAAGCGGGAGCTTAACGAAGCGGGGGAAGCAAGGGAAGTGCGCCGTGGCCGCCGGACGGGAGGCGTGACTCTTATTAACGAAAATTTTGTCAACCGGCGGCAAGATGGCGATCGGGACGGCCCACGCGCGTTGCGCGCGGCAGAAAGAAAATGGCGCGTTGCGCGCGGTAGAGAGAAAATAAGGACAACGACGGCCATGGCGTATGATTTGAAAAGATTGCGCGATTTCACCGGCAAATTCCTGCATGTGGGGGTTTGGGCCCATGTCGGGCTGGTGATGGGGGTCGCCTGGATGGCCGGGGTTGATCCTTGGGCGCCGGGGTTGCTGGCCGCCGGGCTGGCCGGGGCGGTGAGTGCCGCCACCTTGCTGAAACCGGACAGCGGTGCGTTACGCATGATCACCGCGGTGGCCGTGATCGAAATGGTGTCGCTGTTGGTTTATGTGGCGCGCGGCCAGATATGGCAGGGCGATGTGCATGTCTATTATTATTCCGGGCTGGCCTGTTTGGCGGGATTTTGCGATTGGCGGGCGATCGCCGCCGGACTGGCCACCGTCGTTGTGCATAATTTGGTGGTGGGCCTGCTGTTCCCCGCGGCGATTTATCCGCCCGGAGCCGAATGGATCCGGCTGGCGCTGCTGTTGGGCGTGGCCGGGGTGGAAGGCGCGGGACTGGGGGTGCTGACGCTGCAACTGGATCGTTTGTTCGCCGCCGGCATCGCGGCGGCCCAGGAATTGGCGGCGGCGCACCAAGCCGAAACCGACGCCGAGGCAGCGCAGCAGGCGGCGCAGGCAACGGCCCGCGAAGCCAGCCGCGAACGCATGGAGGCGCTGATCGTGCAATTCGAGACCACGGTGCAAACGATGGTGCGGGATGTCTCGGGGGCGGTTGAGGCATTGGATCTTTCAGCCGGGAATTTGGCGCAATCCACCGGGGACTCGGCGATGGAAAGCAACAAGGCCGGGGCGGTGACGGCCGAAATCGCCACGAATGTGCAAAATGTGGCCGCCGCCGCCGAGCAATTGGCCGCCTCGGTGCAGGAAATTACCCGCCAAGTGGGATCGGCCACCCGCGCCACCAACGACGCGGTGGACGAAGTGCGGCGAACCAACGGCACGGTGGAACATCTGGCCACGCTGGCCACCAACATCGGCGAGGTGGTGCAGTTGATCAATGGCATCGCCGCACAGACCAATCTGCTGGCGCTGAACGCCACCATCGAGGCGGCGCGGGCGGGCGAAGCGGGCAAGGGCTTTGCCGTGGTGGCGTCCGAGGTGAAGGCGCTGGCCAATCAAACCGCGCGGGCGACCGAGGAAATTCAGTCGCAGATCCAGACCATCCAAACCGAAACCCGCGCCGCCGTCGCCGCCATCAATGGCGTGGCGCAGACCATCGGGCAGATCAACGATATCAACGAGGCCGTGGCGCATTCGGTGGGGCAGCAAAGCCAGGCCACCGCCGAAATCGCGCATAGCGTGCAAAACACCGCCAGCCACGCCGCCACCGCCAACAGCCGGATCGCCAGCGTGTGCGATGAAACGCGCAAATCGGGGATGGACGCGGGCGCGATGCGCGAAACGACCAGGGCGCTTTATGCCCGCACCGCGAAATTGCAGGCGGAGGTGGTGGGGTTTGTGACGCAGATGCGGGCGGCGTGAGGGAGGTTAAAGCTCCTGCGAGGTGGGGCGGAACAGGATTTCGTTGATGTCAACGTCGTCGGGCTGGCTCATGGCGAAGGCAACCATGCGGGCGAAGCTATCCGCCGGAATCGCGTAGGTTTCATAAAAATTCTCGATGCCCCTGGCGACATCCGCCTCGGTCACGCTTTGCGGCAGTTCGGACTGTACCGCGCCCGGCGAGATGATCGTGGTGCGGATGTTATAGGGCTTTACCTCCTGGCGCAGCCCTTCGGACAACATGCGCACGGCGATTTTGGTGGCGGCATAGACCGCCGTGCCGGGGCGGACCTTGTGACCCGCAACCGACGACACATTGATGATGTGTCCGCTTTTCTGCCGTGTCATATGCGGCAAGGCGGCGGCGATGCCGTAGAGGACGCCCTTCAGGTTTACATCGATCATGGCGTCCCAATCCTCGATCTTGCCGCGTTCCAGCGGCGAGAGCGGCATCAGGCCGGCATTGTTGAGGATCACGTCGATCCGGCCGTGCTGTTCGACCGCCGCATCGACGAGGCGCTTGACCTGCTTCGCGTCGGTGACATCGGCCTGGATGACCGCGCCGGGAGCGAGGTTCAACTCGCGGGCGAGTGCCTGAAGCCGGTCGAGACGGCGGGCGCCGAGGACGAGTTTGGCGCCCTCACCCGCCAAATGCCGCGCGGTCGCCTCGCCCAGCCCGCTGCTGGCGCCGGTGATGACGACGACCTTGCCGGTGATGTTCTGTGTCATGCTTCGATTCCAGTCTTGCAAGGTGATTTCAACGCCCGACGCTGGCCATGATGTGCGCGGGGTAACGCGCGCCCTCGACATGGATTTCCGCGGCTGCGTGTTCGATCTTGGCGAGATCATCCGCCGTCAGCACGATCGCGGCGGCACCCAGATTTTCCTCCAGGCGGTGAAGTTTGGTGGTGCCGGGGATGGGCACGATCCAGGGCTTTTGCGCCAGCAGCCAGGCGAGCGCGATCTGCGCGGGGGTCGCCTGTTTTTCGGCCGCTACACGCTTGAGCAGATCGACCAGCGCCTGATTCTTCGCCATCGCTTCCGGCGTGAAGCGCGGCAGGATTTTGCGGAAATCGGCGTCGCCAAAGCTGGTGTCCTTGGACATGGCGCCGGTCAGAAAGCCCTTGCCGAGCGGGCTGTAGGCCACCAGGCCGATGCCGAGTTCCGTGCAGGCTTGCAGGATGCCGTTTGTCTCGGGGCCGCGTGTCCACAGGGAATACTCGTTCTGCAGCGCCGTGATCGGCTGCACCGCATGGGCGCGGCGAACGGTCTGCGCGCCCGCCTCCGACAGGCCAAAATGCTTGACCTTGCCCGCGGCGATCAGATCTTTCACCGCGCCGGCCACGTCTTCGATCGGCACATCGGGATCGACGCGGTGTTGATACAGCAAGTCGATCCGCGCGATGCCAAGCCGCTTCAACGAGGCATCCGCCACCGCGCGGATATGCTCTGGCCGGCTGTTGGTGCCGGCCATCTTGCCATTTTCGATGTTGAAACCGAATTTGGTGGCGATCACCACCTGGTCGCGCATCGGCGCCAGCGCCTCGCCGACGATCTCCTCGTTGGTGAAGGGACCATAGACCTCGGCGGTGTCGAAGAAAGTGACGCCGTGCTCGACCGCCTGGCGAATGAGCCGGATGCTCTCCGGCTTGCTCAGCGCATGATCGTAGCTGAAGTTCAGCCCCATGCAGCCAAATCCGAGCGCCGAGACCTCGATGGCGTTGGTTCCTGTCCCGATGACACGCTTCTGC
>JAJZHU010000241.1 GCA_021798375.1 Pseudomonadota bacterium
ACCATCACCACCAGGGTCATGGTCAGCAGCAAGGTAAATTGCACATCGGACACCGAGGCGCGAATGGTCTGCGTGCGATCGGCGACAATATCCAACTTGATCGAAGGCGGGATCGCCGCCAGCAAACTTGGGAACTGGGCTTTGATGCGATCGACCGTATCGATCACATTGGCGCCGGCCTGTTTGAAAACCAGCAGCACGATGGCCCGCCGCGTATCCTTCCAACCCGCCGTTTTCGCGTTTTCAGGACCATCGACAGCGCGCCCGATATCGCGCACCCGAACCGGCGCGCCATTGCGCCATGCCACCACGACGTCTTGATATTGCGCGGCCTTGGTCAACTGATCATTGGCGAAAATCGTATAGGATCGCCGCGCGTCGTCGATCGAACCTTTGGGCGCATCGATCGAAACATTGGTCAGCGCCATGCGCACATCATCGATCGAAAGCCCCATGGCGGCCAGACGCGCGGGATCGGCTTCGATCCTGATCGCCGGCTTTTGCTGGCCGCCGACCATCACCAAAGACACGCCCGGCAATTGCGAGATGCGCTGGCTCAATATCGTCTCGGCCGCATCATCCACCTCGGTCAGCGGCAGGGTCGACGAATGCAACGCCAGCACCAGAACGGGCGAATCGGATGGATTGACCTTGCGATAGGTCGGGGCAGAGGGCAGGTCCTTGGGCAATTGTCCGCTGGCCGCGTTGATCGCCGCCTGCACATCGCCCGCCGCGGCGTCGATATCGCGATTCAAATTAAATTGCAGCGTGATCTGAGACGTGCCCTCGCTGCTGACCGAGGTCATTTCCGCCACATCGGCAACCTGCGAGAATTGCGTTTCCAGCGGTTGCGCCACCGTGGCCGCCATGGTGGTTGGGCTGGCGCCGGGAAGATTGGCGGAAACCTGGATGGTGGGGAAATCGACCCTCGGCAGCGCCGCCACCGGCAGCAACGGATAAGCCGCCGCCCCGGCCAGAAACAGGGCCGCCATCAACAGCGATGTCGCCACCGGGCGCTTGATGAAGGGGGTCGAAATACTCACGGCGCAGCGCCCTGATCGCCGGCGGCAAGAATCGACACCAGACCGCCCGCGCTGACGCGCGAAGCGCCTTCCACCACCACGCGTTCACCGGCCACCAGCCCCTTGTCGATCACCGCGATATTGCCGTCATCGGGGCCGAGGCTGACCGGGCGGACGGCGGCTTTGGAATCCGCACCGACGACAAAAACAAACACCCCATCGGGGCTGCGCTGCACGGCCGCCGAAGGCACGGAAAGCACCTTGGACAGGGTGGCGGTGAGCAGCTTGACGTTCACAAACTGCCCCGGCCACAAATGATCGTCGGCATTGTCGAAACTTGCCTTCAACTTGATGGTGCCGGTCGTGCTGTCGATTTGATTGTCGGCGGTCACCAGATGCCCGCGTGCAAGCTCGGTCCGGTTGTCGGCGCTCCTGGCGATCGCCAGCGCGGGCTTGGGGGCCGACAGCAGCGGGACGATGGCGAGCATTCGATCTTGCGGCAGGGTGAAGATGACGCTGATCGGGTGAATGGCGGCAATACTGACCAGCGGCTGATTGGCGGCGGCCTGGACCAGATTGCCGACATCGACCTGGCGCAATCCCACATGCCCGGAGATGGGTGCTGTGACGCGCGTGTATTCCAGATTGAGCCGCGCGCTGACGATGGCCGCTTCGTCGCCGGCCACGGCGGCCTGGCTTTGCGCCACCAGCGAACTTTGCGTATCCAGCGTCTGTTGCGAGACATCTTGCGTGCGCAGCAACGACACATCCCGCTTCTGGTCTTTTTGCGCATTCAACAAGGCGGCCTGATCGGCGGCTTTTTTGGCCAACGCCTGGTCGAGCGTCGCCCGGTAGGGGCGCGGATCGATCTGCAACAGGAAATCGCCCTGTTTGACATCGGCGCCTTCGGCGAAGCCGATTTGTTCGATCACCCCGTCCACGCGGGCCTTGACCTGCACCAACTGATCTGCCGCCACCGTGCCGATGCCGTTGGCATAAACCGGTACGTCGTGCGGCTCGACCACCACAACAGATACCGGAGCCGCGGGCGTGGCGAGCGGCGGCGTTTGCGCCCACGCGGGCGATAGAGTCAGTGCAATCGCCATCGCCAAAGTGAATTTCAACATAATTGCACCGCAAAGACCCGAAAAAGCCCGTCGGTGACAATTAACCTGTTTAATTTGCCGTTACAACAGGCCGCGGCGCCCGGTTACCCGAACCGGCACACGGCGATAGGCCGCAAGGCCGCGCCCAGCGCCCGCCGTGGGAGCAATGCCACCCACAGCATCATTGGCCCTGGTTGGGGCGGCCGGCGATTGGTTGGCCGCCAGCAGGTTAGGATGCCCCATCGGCGGCAGCGCCGAACCCATTCGGATCAACCCCATCACCGGTCTGAAAGATCGCGCGCCGGGAAATGTTGGAATCGGCGCGGGCAACCCTCCCGGCACGGCCGGGGCGAAATCCGCGAGCATCGGCGCGCTGGAATCATTGCCCGTCAATTGTTTTTCATCGGGCCAGGCGCGCATCACCATGCGTTCATAGGCCTGCCCCAACGCCGGGGTTTGCGAATGATAGGCGCCGGCGGCCTGCGGCCAGGAGCCGATCTGATCATGGAGTTGACGCAGAAACAACGCGCCGTAATTGGCATTTTCGACCGGATCGAATGCCTGATCGAGCGAGGCAAACGCATTGGGATGATGCATCAGATTGATTTGCAGGCAGCCCACGTCGATCGATTGCACGCCGCGCGCGCGCGCGGCGACCACGGCGGCGATGGCTTGTTGTTTGTTGGCGTAATAATGCCCCTGGCCATCGACATCGACGGTCCAGGGCCAGGGTGAAATCCGCCCGGTGACGGGATCGGCGCGACCGCTTTCGACATGACCGATCGCCGCCAGCAATTGGCGCGGAATGGATTGATCCGCCTCGGCGGCGGAGATGGCCTGACGGCAATCGGGCGAGGCGGGTTTGGCGGCAGCCGGACAAAAACCGGACAAGGCAACGCCCCAAAGCACCAGCCGCAAAAGTGTGAACAGGCTTCTCATGCCACCAGTGTGGCGGGGAAATGTTGGAGAAGGGTTAATAGGGCGGTCTTCGCGTGATCGCTGGAGGTTGCATGATACAAAAGTGTAATTCACGCTCTGGTAGCATTGCTGCGATGCGTATTCGCGGCTGCAATTTTTCCCTGACAAGGAATATCAAGGTATCAGGCCGCTACGGTGGCCTTTGGACGTTTCCTCCCTAAACTTAACGGCGCCCCTGTGGCGCCGTTTTTTTCGTTCAGACGGCTTTTCGTTCAGGCGGTTTTTTCGTTCAATAGGTCCGTCCGGCCAGTTGTTCCGCCAACGCGGCGATAAATCCTGTGCAGTTTCGGCGCAGTTGCATGAATTGGGCGCTGGGTTCCAGCGTGTCCTCGTCCATGTAAAGCTCCCTGGCGATTTCCAATTGCAAAACATGCACCCCCGTGGCGGGCCGGCCGTAATGACGGGTGACATAGCCGCCGGCATAAGGTGCGTTGCGGCGAACCCGATAACCCGCCGCTTGCAGATGTTTTTCGCACCACAACACCAGATCGGACCGGCAACTGGTGCCAAAGGCATCGCCCAGAATGATATCCGCCCCGGCATCGGGCGGTGCGCCAGACAACTTTGGCCCAAGCAACTTTGGCATTGAATGGCAATCGATCAACAGACACCAACCGAAGCTGCGTCTGGTCTGTTCGATCAGTTCCCCCAACGCGCGGTGATAGGGCCGCCAGCCTTGGGACAGGCGCTCTTCCGCCTCGGCCAGGGTGAGTTTACCAGGGTAAATCAATGCGCCTTGACCGGCGACTTTGGGGATCACCCCCAGCCCCACCGCCACGCGAGGGCTGTTCTTCACCGCGCAGGGCGGCAACGGGGCATCGAACATGGCGGGGTCGAGTTCCCATTGCTCGCGATTCACATCCACCCAGGCGCGCGGGAAATTGGCGCACAACAAAGACACGCCCAGCGCCGGGGCCTCCTGGAACAGCAGATCGACGAACGCATCTTCGGTGCGGCGCAATTGCCGCGCATCGAGACGCGAGGCTTTGAGAAAATCAGGCCGATAATCGCGCCCCGCGTGCGGCGAGGCCAGGATCAAAGGCGAACCCGGCGGCGCACCCGGATGCAGCGTCACCGGCGGCAAAATCGCATCAAGGGCAAGCGAGTGATCCATCAAACCATTTAAAATCAAAAC
>JAJZHU010000242.1 GCA_021798375.1 Pseudomonadota bacterium
CGGGGCCACGCGCGCGCCGCCTGCAAAACCGCACACCGCTTTCACCACCGAACTGGCGGTGGCTTCCGCGGCGCTGGTGATCGGGGCGACCAGGGTGGCGAGATCGTAAGAAATGTCCGCCAGCGGCGCCAGCACATCGGCAAGCATTCCAGGCGGCAGCGTGGGCAGATCGCCTTGCAGATTGATCACCACGTCATGCGCGCCATCCGGGTCGAGCCGGTCGAGCGCCTGTTTCACGCGGTCCGACCCGGACGGCAAGTTGGGGTCGGTCATCACCGCCACACCGCCATCCTGGGTGACCGCATCGAACACTTCGATTTCCGAGCAAGCCACGGCAACGGGGGCCAGACCGGCTTCGCGGGCGCGGTCGAGCACATGTAAAATCATCGGCCGCCCCTTGATCAGGGCCAGCGGTTTGCCCGGCAGACGGGTGGATGCCATGCGGGCGGGGATGAGAATGATCGGATTCACTGGGTTGATACGCGCTTTATGATTCAATATGGTGACGTTGCACCATAAGAACAGCCGGCCTCATTCGCAATCTGTCGTGAATGGCCGTGTCGAGCGATCCAACCGGTCCGCTGATTTTGTAAGTGCGTGTGGAGTATATTTTTACGGCATTGGGGCTAGGGGGTCCGGCGGATGGATAGTATGGAGGTCAATAAGGCGATCGCTGCGGTTCTCGCGGCAGGCATCGCTTTCATGGTCACAGGCATGGTGGCCGACGGCCTCGTCACCGTGACTCCGTTGCAACAAACTGCGATTAAGATCGATACGAGCAAATTCGACGCTGGTGCGGCCCCGGCGGCGGCGGCAGTGGCGGCGGCGCCGAAGCCTATGGTGCCGATCGCCACGCTGTTGGCCACCGCCGATCCGGCGAAGGGCGAGGCGTTTGCCAAAAAGGTCTGCGCGGCTTGCCACACCTTCACCGATGGCGGTCATGCCGGCGTTGGCCCCAATCTTTACAATGTGGTGGGTGGTCCGCACGCGCACATGCAGGGCTATAGTTACTCCGACGCGATGAAAAAAGTCGCCGCCACCGGCAGCAACTGGACCTACGACGAGTTGAACAAATGGTTGGCCAGTCCGCAGGATTACGCACCGGGCACCAAGATGACCTACACCGGCATCAAGGACGATGGGACACGCGCCGATGTGATCGCCTATTTGCGCACCCTGTCGCCCAATCCGCTGCCCTTGCCCGCAGCGGCGGGTAAATAAGCTGGATTTCGAACCTCTCATCGCCGCGGCCGAACAGGCGGCGGCGGAGTCTGGCCGGGTGATCAGGCCGTGGTTTCGCGCCGGGGTCGAGGCCGTGCAGAAATCCGACCAAAGCCCGGTGACCATCGCCGATCGCGCCGCAGAAGCCGCCATTCGCACGGTGATCGCCGCGCATTTTCCCGATCATGCCTTTCTGGGCGAAGAAGATGGGCTGCAACAGGCTGATTCGGCGTGCGAATCAGCATTTTGTTGGGTCTGCGACCCGATCGACGGCACGCGCGCCTTTCTCACCGGCCGGCCCAGCTTTGGCACGCTGATCGCGTTGCTGGAAAACGGCGTGCCGATTTTGGGGCTGATCGATCAACCGATCACCGGCGAGCGTTGGCTGGGCGTACGCGGCCGGCCCACGCGCTTCACCGGCCCGTTGGGCGGACAGGTGGGAACCAGGCGCGGAACCGCTCTGGCGCAGGCCGAGCTTTCCTGCACCGCGCCGGAAATTTTCGAGGCCGATGACACGCCCCGCTTCGCCCAACTGGCCAGGCGCGTAAAGCGTGTGTCGTGGGGCGGCGATTGTTACGCTTACGGGCTGCTGGCCTTGGGTCAGATCGATGTCATCGCCGAAGCCACGCTGAAAATTTGGGATTGGGCGGCCCTGGTGCCGGTGATAGAAGGCGCCGGCGGCAGCCTGACCGATTGGCGGGGCAGGCCGCTTTCCGCCAATTCCGATGGCCACGCCCTAGCATTGGGCAACCCTGCCCTGCTACCAGAAGCCGTCGCCGCCCTAAATTAACAAAAGTTTTTTGCGTCTTTTTTTCAAAAAAGAAGACCCTTGCTTAGCCCTTTGGGAATAACCCACGGCGTTCTCACCCCGCCCCCTTTCCGGTGCTTCACAATCGCTCGCGACAATTCACAGGCCCGGTTCTTGCGTGCGGCCCTGCGCGGGACCACAATTGGTGCACTGCAAGATGATCGGGAGACGGTTGGGCATGAGCGACAAGGTCAAAGTCACGGCAATGGCGGGCGATGGTATCGGTCCCGAGGTGATGGGCGTGACCAAACGCATCCTGGCCGCCGCCGGGGCCAATATCGAATGGGAAGACGCCGAAGCCGGCGCCAGGGTGTTCAAACGGGGCATCGCCACCGGCGTGCCGCCTGAAACTCTCGACAGCATCGCCCGTACCGGTTTGGCGCTGAAAGGCCCGCTCGAAACCCCGGTGGGGTATGGCGAAAAATCGGCCAACGTGACCTTGCGCAAGTATTTCGAGCTGTATGGCAACATCCGCCCGGTGCGCGAACTGCCGGGCATCAAGACGCCGTTTTCGGGGCGCGGCATCGATATGGTGATCGTGCGCGAAAACGTGGAAGATCTATATGCCGGCATCGAATATATGCAAACGGCGGGCGTGGCGGAATGCCTGAAGATTATCACGGAGCCCGGTTCGGAACGCATTCTGCGTCTGGCCTTTGCCTTGACCCGCGCCGAAGGCCGCAAATCCCTGGCCTGTTCGACCAAAGCCAACATCATGAAAATCACCGAGGGCCTGATGAAGCGGGTGTTCGAGCGCATCAGCCCGGAATATTCCGACATCACCCCGTCGCATCTGATCATCGATAATTGCGCGCATCAATTGGTGATAGCACCCGAGCAATTCGACGTGATCGTCTGCACCAACATGAACGGCGACATTATTTCCGATCTCGCCGCCGGTCTGGTGGGCGGTTTGGGCGTGGCGCCTTCGTCGAATTTGGGCGATCACGCGGCGATGTTCGAGGCGGTGCACGGCTCGGCGCCGCAAATCGCGGGCAAGAATCTGGCCAATCCGACGGCGTTCTTGCTGTCGGCGGTGATGCTGCTGCGTCACATCGGCGATTTCAAGGCGGCGGAGATCATCGAACAGGCGATCTATGTGACGTTGGAGGAACGCAAGAACCTCACCGGCGACATCGCCCCCAAGGGCACCGGCGTGGGCACCGATGCCTACGAACATCAGATCATCGCCAATTTCGGCCGCGACAGCTCGATGGCGTCGCGCCAGTATGCGCCGTTGAAACTGCCGGAATGGCCGCGCGTCACCTGGCATCACGAGCCGAAAACACGCGAATTCGTCGGCGTCGATCTGTTCATCGAATCCGCCCTGTCGCCGGGTGCCCTGGGCGAGAGCTTGCTGCAACTTACGGCAAACTCGGCGTTCCGCCTGGGCTCGATCGCCAATCGCGGCGCACAGGTGTGGCCGGTTTCGGCGGCGGAAACCTATGTGGTGGATCATTTCGTCTGCCGCTTCATGGTGGAAAAAGCGGGCGTGGACGAAAACACCGCGATCACCGATCTGATCACGCGGGTGGGCGGCACGCATCGCTGGATGCATGTCGAGAAATTGCAGCGCTTCGACGGCAAGGACGGGTTCGCCAAATCGGCGGGGGAAAGTTGAGCAAAACTCATGTTTTGCAAGGCAAAGGAAGATTTTTCCCTTCCTTTCCGCCCTTGCCCTTGTGAGCGCCCGCAACAAACCGTATCTAGCAGCCATGCGCCGTTTTTCCTCATTGTCATTCCTCATCCTGGCCTGGGCTGCAATATTGGCGCCTGGGGCGGGAGTTGCTCATCCTCATGCCAAACCCAAGCCCGCCGCCAAGGTGACCAAGGCGGCCAAGGCGGCCAAGGCGCCGCCACCTGAATCCGTCGGCATTTTCGGCGATTGGCAGGCGGCCACCCACACCGAAGCGGGCGAGACGATTTGCTATGCCTTCTCGCGGCCCAAATCGTCGGACCCGGCGCTTGCCTCGCGCGGCGACGTGGTGTTGACGGTGACCGAACGCGCCAAATTGCGCGACACCGTTGCGCTCTCGGCCGGGTTCGATTACCCCGCCAAAGCGATTCCCAGCGTCAGCGTGGACGGCAAGAAATTCGAGCTATACACATCGGGCCGTTCCGCCTTTGCCCGCGACGGCACGGCGTTGATCGCGGCCTTCGGCAAGG
>JAJZHU010000243.1 GCA_021798375.1 Pseudomonadota bacterium
GGCAAGCCCCTTAGCCGATGTCTTGGGATTCCAGAAAATCGGCGTGCAGAAAAACAACACTGTAATCAAGCTGATGATAATCTGGGTGAGATCACGAAATCGCGTGCAAACGATGCCCAACAGCAATGCCAGCGCCGTGCCGAACCACAGATTGAGCATAAGGCCGGGCAGCACCAGCAGAAAAAATGGTCCGGGAACAATCCGGAAGATCAACATCACAACAACGATCACCAGCATATTATGCAGGAAGATGATGAAATTGCGCAGCACCATACGCAGCACGACGCCGATTTTCGACATTCGCATCTGCTTGAGATAGCCCTCGGAGGCGATGAAACATTGTGCCGCCTCCACCAAGAAGCTGCTTAGCATCATCCACAGTACATAGCCGGTCGCCAAATATGGCAGATAGGTGTTGATGTTCTGATGCAACAGCCCCGCATAAAGAAAGCCCAGCGCACCGACGAAAATTGCCGTGCTAAGGGTAAGCCAGAATGGGCCGATGATCGAACGGCGATAACGCTGCGCGATATCGTTCCAAGCCAGGGTCGTCCATATCCGCCAACCGGTCACTGCCAAAATAGCGTCTTGTCCGGCCAGAGCGAAATTGCGGCGTAATCCCGGCATCGGCGACGAAACAGTGACCTTGGCTTCTGACATTGTGCCTATTCCGAAATTGCAAGCCATGCCTTAGTGCGGCCGGCACCAAACTGAAAGCGTTTTATGCGGCACCGCGGCATGATCCCGCAGGGAAGTTTTTGTCACTCAGCCCCTGCGGCTTGTCAAGGGCGCATAACGCCGAAATCGCCGGTCAGCTTGTCCCGAAAAATCACATTCTCCATGGGTGCGATCACCAAACCCTGCTGGCCTCGGCCACGGCAAGGAATACGTGGTAAAGCGTGCTGGCCGGCATGAAATCGACCAGCGGCGCGCCGTTGGCATCGATGTGATCGATCCAGCCGCCCGCGATCGGGCGGCCGAGGAAATATTGCATCAACCGGTCGATCGTTTGGGCCGCGCGCGCGGCGGCGTTGGCGTCACCTGCTTCAAACGATGCGACTTCGGCTTTGATGGCCTCGGTGTGCGGCCAGCAACGCCGCGACGCCTTGTGACAACTGCCATCGTCCAGCAATTCATCGACCACCAGTCCTTGGGCATCGAAACCGTGAAGCAGGGCGAAGGATTGCAGCGATGCGGCCACCGGATCCGGACCGCGTCCGGTAAGACGCGCGTAACGCTGCAGCAGCCACGACCATTCAAAGTGATGTCCCGGTTCGCAGATCCGCCCTTCGGGGCCCTGCCGCGGCTGCCAGAATCCATCGAAATATTCTGGTAAAATACCGCTGTGGGGCTGAAACAGGCGCTCCGTCATCAAGCGGTGCAGCGCGTCCGCGCGGGCGAGGAAGATTTCATCGCCGGTCGCATCGAACCAGGCAAGCATCGCCTCGAACATATGCATATGCGGGTTCTGCTCGCGCCGGTCGGCCTGCGGCGGCAGCGCGGTATAAAATCCGCCGCTGGGGGAGGCGAAATATTGATCGAGATCCCGCAGCGTGGCCAAGGCCGCATCGAGAAAGCGTGGTTCGGGGGCAAGCCGGTAAGCCCAGGCCAGCCCGAACAGCGCGAAGGCCTGGGTGTAGAGATGGCGTGTCGTATCCTGCGGCGTGCCGTCGGGCCGGATGGAGAAAATCCAACCCGGCGCTGCGTCGGCCCGGTGATAACGGGCGATCATCTGATGCGCCGCCGCAAGCGCGATCGGACGCCCTTCCGGCCACCAGCCCAGCAGCGCCGCATGGGCAAACACATAGATCTGGCGCGCCTGCACCATCGCCCGGCGCGGCACCGAGGTCAGCGGCACGCCGTTGCAATCGGCGCGTTCGACAAAGCTGCTCCGGGCGTGATCGAAACCATTGCCGCCCCAGAACGGCAATGCATCTTCCACCGTCCAGCGGCGCAAACTTGCCACGGCAAGAGCGATAGACGGGGTATTGGTCGGTGATATCATCTTTACTAATTTCGCCTCATCATTCGCATCTGGCTATGCATACGATAATTCAGACCGTGGCGCAGCCGTGCCGCAGCGGGCAAGCTATGCCAACTCGTCATGGAGCGGCCCATGATCGCGTCGCCCATGCCCAGGCCGCGTTGAAATCCACCCGGAAGGCGGCGGCCTCTCTCTGTCAATGGGAATGGTCCTGGCCGGCCCTCGATCCGAACACGCGAGCGACGCTGATATTGGGTGACCGGAGCGAGGTGATCGATGATCCTCGCGGCGACCAGCGGCTGTTCTGGCGGAACATGCCGCCCCCTCCAAGGAAACGCGCATGATGCTGCGCTGGTGATGGCCGGGCGGCGATGTGCAGGATGACGTGCTGGCGCGCGAGATGGCCGATTTTATGCCTTCCCGCCCGTCAGGTTTCCGCGCGCGGCCAGTGAAGGCAAGAGCGCCTGCCGCAAAGCCGCGCAGGCGCTGTCTTCCACGCCATCCAGTTCTGGATCGACCCCAAGCGCATCGGCTTCATCGGCTTTTCGGCGGGCGGGATGACGGCGATGAATGTCGCCACCGGCTATGATGCCGCCGAGCCGATGTTCAATGCCTGGCGCGCCGCCGGCAAACCGGCCGAACTGCCTATCTTTGAAGCAGGCAGCCATGGCTTTGGTATGGTGAAACAAGACACCAGCGCGGATCATTGGATCGATGAATTTTATCGCTGGCGGCAAGCCCGTGGCGAGCTCCCGGCGTCAAAAGTGGTTGCCAACCAGAACGCGACGCGGCTCTATTGCCGCGCGCCATCCATGATTCAAGACTTCGGGCGTTTGGCATGAGTAGTTTCCGAGTCTTCTTCGATTTGTAAACTCAGGCCAAATTATGATCGGCCTCCGAGGAGGCAGCTTTCCAGGACCGTCGGCTCGTCGTGCAGCATCCGATCGTTGTGCCGATGGAGGTGAGAAATTAATGGTCAACGTGTTTAGCGGGAGAATGCAATGTTCAGATCGTTTATGTACGGTTTCCTGGCAGCAATCGTCGTTGCCATGATAGGCGGCTACTTCATTTTGCGCAGTGGCCTCATTCCGGCCAATGCCGATGCCAGGCCCGGTTTGCTGGAAACCTGGGCGGCGCACACTTCACTGGATGCGACTCTCCGTCGCGAGGCGCCGCAGATGTCCAATCCCGTCGCACTGACGGACGAGAATCTGCTCGCCGGCGTCAAGCTTTATGGGCAGCATTGTGCGATTTGCCATGGCACTGCGAATGGCGACGCATCGGCCTCGCCGGTGGCAAAAGGTCTTTATCCCCCGCCGCCGCAATTGGCGACGGATGGCGTCGAGGACGATCCTGAAGGCTTCTCTTTCTGGAAAATAACGCACGGCATCCGCTTGACGGGTATGCCTTCGTGGAAGGGCAGCCTGACCGATCAGCAGATATGGACCCTCGCCTTGTTCCTCAAGCATATGGACAAACTTCCGCCCGCCGTGGCGCCGGCGTGGCAGAATATCACCAATTGAGCAGCAATTTTCCCTGCGAACCAGATTAAATCGGGAGTCACGCGATGATCGAAAAAACCGCCAATGTGCATTGGGAAGGCCGAGGCAAAGACGGCCTGGGCGAGATAAGCACCGGGACCGGCGCGCTTGCGAACTATCCATACGGTTTCGCAAGCCGTTTTGAAGACGATCGCCGTGGCACCAACCCCGAGGAAATCCTGGGGGCCGCCCATGCGGCATGTTTCACGATGGCGTTTTCGTTCGCCTGCGACAAGGCCGGGGTGGCAACCACCAGCATCGACACCAAGGCCAGCGTGCGCCTTTCCAGGCAGGGCGAAGGCTTTGTCATCGACCGCATCGCGCTGACCATGCAAGCCACGGTGCCCGGCATGGACAACGCAAAGTTCCAACAGATCGCGGCCGCGGCAAAGCGTGATTGCCCGTTGTCAAAAGCACTCGCCGGCGTTCCAGAGATCACCCTGCAAGCGACGCTGATATAAAAGATTTCACGCGGCGGTCCGCTTGTAAGGGACGGTATTGCGCAACAAAAGAGATCGATCATGAGCAAACAGAAGAAGACAAGCAATTCCGCAAGGCGCGAACAGAAAAAGGGCGTGGTTCCCCAGGGTGATAAATTGCTGGCCGCAGGCGGCGAACTGCACCAGATCGCGGGGGGAGCGCACACCG
>JAJZHU010000244.1 GCA_021798375.1 Pseudomonadota bacterium
TTTGCGGGAAATTAACGATAAATAGGTGTAGTTACTATTCATTATCTTTGGCATTACTGAAACTGTTGTAGATGCGTTATAGCACCGATAACCAACGTTATACCATATTTTCGCTTTCGCCTATCCCCAATGTAACCGGGCAATACGCGCTTTATCGGGAAGCTCGTTGTAATTAGCAGCGGAATCGCGGTTCTTGGCTTGATTCTGTGTCTTATTCTTCTGATGTTCAGATCTTTTTTTATGGCTGCGACAGGTTGGTGTGAATCGCGACTCGTGGCCGCGATATGTAATAACAAGCCGATGTGGGCGTTCTTTCGTTCAGGATCAGGCAAGAGCCCGCGGCGGAGCTTGATCGTACAACTTGCCGCCACAAAAGCAAGGCGTCGATATTCGCGTTGGGGCGACCAACAGCGGTTTGAGGCCGGCATCGATGAACCAATGGCTGGTTACGTTATAATTCACGCCGGCTTGCACCCCCCACCCGCGACGGCGCGCGGACGCACCATGCAGGCGCCAGCTTTTTTGCCGGCGAAATCTGACGGCGCATCCTGGGCGAGATGGCGGAGCATGGGTTGAGTCATTTTTTCTCCTTTCGCACCTGGCGATGGAGTATTGTGTGTTGCGGATGATTTGCCATAACCTTGACGCAAATCAACGCAAACCTAGTGTAGTTGTCCTTCATGGTTATTATGAATACTGAACTGTTGCTGGCGCGCTATAGCGCCAATACGCCCCGCTACACCAGTTTCCCCACCGCGCCGCATTTCCGCGCCACCGGGGAGGATTCGCTTTATACGCAATGGTTGGCGCAGTTGCCGCCGGACACGCCGATCTCGGTTTATTTTCATGTGCCGTTTTGCCGCCGTTTGTGCCGTTTTTGCGGTTGCCATACGTCGGTGGTGCATCACGATGCGCCGCTGCTGTCTTATACCACTTCGATGATGCAAGAAATTGCATTGGTGGCCAGCAAAATTTCACATAAATTACCGGTGAGTCATATTCACTGGGGTGGCGGCACGCCCACGGCATTGCCGCCTGAATGCATCAAATCGCTGATGGATACGCTGCGCGAGCATTTCAATGTGCTGCCCGATGCCGAAATCGCCTTTGAGATCGACCCGGTGACCCTTACGCAAGAACAATCGGACATGCTGGCCCAGGTGGGTTTGACCCGTGCCTCGATCGGCTTGCAGGATCTTGATCCGAAAGTGCAAGAAGTCATTGGCCGGCCACAGACGTTTGAAATCACCAAGCAGGCCTGCGATGGGTTGCGTGCCGCCGGGGCGCGGTCGATCAATCTGGATTTGCTATATGGGCTGCCGCTGCAAACCACCGAAAGCGTGATCCGCACGGCGCAAAAGGCGCTTGAGTTATCGCCCGACCGTTTGAGCGTGTTTGGCTATGCGCATGTGCCTTGGATGAAAAAGCACCAGACTCTGTTGTCTGAAAGCGATTTGCCCGATGGGAGCGAACGGTTCCAACAGCGCATGGCGATCGATCGGACCTTGCGCGCGGCGGGCTATGTGGCGATCGGGTTGGATCATTACGCCAAACCCACCGACAGCATGGCTCATGCGTTGGAAAACGGCCGGTTGCGCCGCAATTTTCAGGGCTATACCGACGACCACGCCGAAACGCTGATCGGCTTCGGGGCCTCCAGCATCGGCAGTCTGCCGCAAGGTTATGTCGCCAACGTGGGTGGCGTGCCGGCCTATCGCAAGGCGTTGGAACAGCACAAGCTGCCGATTACCCGCATCTGTCCGGTGTCCGATGAAGACCGTCTGCGCCGCGAGGTGATTTTCCGCATCATGTGCGATCTGAAGGCCGATCTGCCCAAAATCGCCGCCGAATTCATCGCCGATGCCGATCTGATCGCCGATGCCGACTCGGCTTTGCAAGCATTGGCGGCCGACGGCATCGTGGAATGGAACGGGGCGCAGTTGCGGGTGACCGAAACGGGGCGTCCGTTCATGCGCCATGTGGCGGCGTGTTTCGATCAATATTTTGCCCAGGGCACGGCGCGGCATTCGAAATCAGTTTAATTTCCTATATCTGTCAGAATGTGAGGGACGATCGATGGTTCAAGCTGCAACCTTGCGCCCGCTGGGCCATTCGGGACTGATGGTCCCCAAGCTGACATTTGGCGGCAATGTGCTCGGCTGGACCGCCGACCGTGCGATGTCGTTCCGGCTGTTGGATGCGTGTCTGGACGCGGGGCTGAACGCCATCGATACCGCCGATGCCTATTCGTTTTGGGCGCCCGGCGGGAAGGGCGGCGAATCGGAAACCATCATCGGCGAGTGGCTGAAGGCGCGCGGCAATCGGGACCGGGTGCTGATCTTCACCAAGGTCGGACATAAATTCGGCGATATGCCGGGCGGCCTGGCGGCGCAGACGATCGAGCGTGGCGTTGAGGCCAGCCTAAAACGCCTGGGCATTGATTGCATCGATCTTTACATGGCCCATTACGACGACCCGGCCACCCCGCAAGACGAGACGATGGGCGCGTTTGCCGCGCTGGTGAAGGCGGGCAAGGTGCGGGTCTTGGGGGCGTCGAATTTCACTGCGGAACGGTTGGCCAGCGCGCAAAAGGCCAGTGTGGAATTGCGGCTGCCGCGGTTTGAATCGTTGCAAACCCACTATAATCTGATGGAACGCCCAGCGTTTGAAGGCGCTTTGGAGGATTTCTGCACGGCCAGTCATCTGGGGGTGATGAGTTATTTCTCGTTGGCGCGTGGTTTTCTTTCCGGCAAATATCGCACTGCCGCCGATGGCGGTCAAAGCCCGCGCGGCGGCAGCGTGCTCGATTATTTGGGCGGCGCCAAAGGTCAGGCCGTGCTCAAGGCGCTTGATCGCGTCGCCGCCGAATTGGACAGCAACCCGGCACAGATCTCGCTGGCCTGGCTGATGGCCAGACCCAGCGTGACCACGGCCATCGCCAGCGCCACCAAGCCCGAGCAATTGGTCGATTTGATCAAGTCCACCCAGCTTGTTTTGCCCGCTTGGGCGATCGAACAATTGAACGCCGCCAGCGCGGAATAGAGGGACGGTTTACCGCTGTCGCCAGGGCAGGCGATCGGCTTTCCAGCCTGCCAGGGCGCCGCGATGGCCGTGGGGATCGACCGGGCCTTCAAAGCCTTCGGACACGTTGTAGGTCGGGCCAAAACCGGCGGCCTCGGCGGCCAGCGCGGCACAGGCGCTGCGGGCGCCGGAGCGGCAAATAAACAACAACGGGTCGCCGGGGTTTGCGCCCGAGGCTTGCAACTGCGCCAGAAATGTATCGTTCACCGCCATGGTGGGAAAGTTCTGCCAGGGAATCAGCACGGTTTGCTTGCCCGCCTCCGACAAATCGGGCAGACCTACAAAGGCCCATTCGGCGTCGGTGCGTACGTCGATCAACTGCGCGGAAGGGTCTTCAAGCAGGATTTGATAGGCTTGCTTGGGGGGTATGTTTTCCATCTGCGTTTCCTCGTCTGAATTTTCTAGCCGGAAAGTGCCGTAACATGGACCCAAGCACAAATCTCATCGCCGCCGGGCTTATGGGCGCCATTGGCAACACGCCGTTGATCAAATTGCGGCGGGCATCGGAAGCTACAGGATGCACGATTCTGGGCAAGGCCGAATTTATGAATCCGGGCGGTTCGGTGAAAGATCGCGCGGGCCTGGCGATCATCCTGGATGCCGAAGCGCGCGGCTTGTTGCAACCGGGCGGCACCGCCGCGCAAACCACCATCGTGGAAGGCACGGCGGGCAATACCGGCATCGGGCTTACGTTGGTGGCCAATGCGCGCGGTTATCGCACCGTGATCGTGATGCCGGAGACCCAATCGCAGGAAAAAATCGATTTTCTGCGCATGATCGGCGCCGATCTGCGGTTGATCCCGGCCAAACCATACCGCGATCCGGGCAATTATGTGCATTATTCGCGCCGTCTGGCCGGGGAATTGGGCGCGGTTTACGCCAATCAATTCGACAATCTGGCCAACCGCGAAGGTCACCGCACCACCACGGGCCAGGAAATATGGTCCCAGACGGCGGGCAGAATCGATGCATTTACGTGTGCTTGCGGCACTGGCGGCACGTTGGCCGGGGTGGGCATGGCATTGAAATCATTCAAACCGAACGTGCGCATCGTATTGGCCGATCCCGAGGGCAGCGCGCTTTATGGC
>JAJZHU010000245.1 GCA_021798375.1 Pseudomonadota bacterium
GGGCTCGGGTGACCCGAGCCCGCCTTGCCGCGCCCATTGGCCCCCAGCCGTCCGCAAGACGCGGCACTTGGCCTTCCGCCGCCCGCAGGCTCGCCCGCACAATCATTGGACCGCTTTGCGCGCGGCAAGCTGATCCATTTACTGCTGCAACATCTGCCCGATCTGCCCCCCACCGCCCGCGCCGCCGCAGCCCTGAGCGTGGCCGCGCAGACTCCCCAAATCGATGCGAACGACGCCCAGAACATCGTGGCCGGCGTGATCGCATTGCTGGATAACCCCGCGCTCGCGCCGCTGTTCGGGCCGCACAGCCGCGCCGAGGTGCCGCTTTCGGGCCTGATCGGCAGCTATGTCGTGCAAGGCGTTGCGGACCGGCTGGTGGTGCTGCCCGACCGGGTGATCATCGCCGATTACAAAAGCAACCGCGCCCATCCCGCCCGCGTGCCGGTGATGTATTTGCGGCAGATGTCGGCTTATCGCGCGTTGATCTTGCAAATATTCCCGAAACATGTGGTAGATTGCTGGCTGATCTGGACCGAGGATGGGACCGTAACTCCCCTCTCCGCCGCAGACCTCGCCGACCATATGCCCTCTTGACCCTCACCTTCCCGTTTCCCACTTGGCATTGTGGTTTCTACTTGGCAATTTGCCTTCCAGGTGGTTCCCTGGCGTCCCGTCCTTCTAAAAAGCGAGTCCCCGATGAGCGAAAATACCATTGCCGCAACCGATGAAACCTTTGCCACCGACGTGCTGCAAGCAAAGGGCACAGTGCTGGTGGATTTCTGGGCGGAATGGTGCGGCCCATGCCGGATGATCGCCCCGGCGTTGGACGAAATCGCCGCCGAAAACAAGGGTAAGCTCACCGTCGTCAAGCTCAACATCGACGAAAACCCGATGACCCCAACCAAATATGGCGTGCAGGGCATTCCCACCCTGCTGCTGTTCAAAAATGGCAGCGTGGTCTCCAAACAAGTCGGCGCCGCGCCGAAAAGCGCGCTCAAGACCTGGGTTGCGGGTAGTTTGTGATCTCATGAGCCACATCAGAGCAATTGGCTTATGACCGAAGCCTGGGCAGCCAGCGCCCCCGGCCAAACGCCAACGGCGGGCACCGGCGTTCCATTGCACGGGCTCGACCATTTTCCCGGCACCGCCTGGATCGTGGCGGCCGTGGCGATCTTGCTGGTGGCTTTGTATGTCTATTTTCGCCCCCGGCTGTTTCGCCGTCCCGGCGACGACGAACAGGACAACTCGGTGTTTGCCGGGCGAACACGGCAGGCGTTGCAAATAACCGGCGCCGATGCCGCGGCATTTGAAGCGCTGATCCAGAATCTGAACGATTGCTGGCGCGCCAACGACATCGATGCGCTATCGCTGCTTGCCACCCCCAGCATGGCCACGCGATTGACGGCACGGCTGCAAACCCAATTGTCGCATGACAAAAATTGGTACGTACATGAACTGCAATTGCTGCGCAGCGATCTGATCGCTGCCTGGCGCGAAGACGACATCGAACATGCACAGATGAATTTGCGGCTCTCGACGCTGGAATCGAACGGCAGCGGCGAAACGCCACGCCGCTATGTCAGCCGGGAAATTTGGAATTTTGAACGTGCCGGCGGCCAACATTGGCGCATCGCGGGCGTAAGATCGGTTGATTGAAACATGAACATAATCCGCCGCGCTGTCCTCCGCCACGCCATCTGGGCCGGCATTGGCGCGTTATTTCTGTCGGCCCCAACGGCGGCCTGGGCGCTTTCCACCCAAGACACCCAGGATATCAATCGGATTGAAGCCTATTTGAACGGCATCACCACATTGAAGGCGCGTTTTCTGCAAATCGCTCCATCGGGCGCCAGCAGCACCGGCAAATTATGGATGGAACGCCCCGGCCGGATGCGATTCGAATATGATCCGCCCAGTCCTTTGTTGCTGGTCGCGGGTCATGGGCTGCTGATCTATCACAATGCCGATCTGGATCAGACCAGCACCCTGCCGCTGGCAAAAACACCGCTGGGCATTTTGCTGGAAGATCATGTGCAACTCTCGGGCGCCGTCACCGTGCTGCACGTGGCCCGCGATGCCGGCGCGCTGGCCATTCAAATAGACCGCACCGCCAGCCCCGCCGACGGCACGCTGACCGTGCTGTTTGCCGACAACCCATTGGAATTACGCGGCTGGATCGTGCGCGATGGGCAAGATCAGGAAACCCGCATCGGGCTCGACAATCTCGATTTCTCGGCCAACGGATTCAGCGACGATTTATTCACCTATGTGGATCCGAAATTATTCGAGAATAATCAGCCGTGAATACGTGAAAAAGGGGAGCAAGCTCCCCTTTTTCATCACTTCTTGCCGCGAACCAAACCGCGTTGACGGCGCCAGCGCGCATCGACGATCCGGCGAGCCTCGCGCACACGATCGGAATCTTCCAGCAACGCATCATTCACTTCGCTTTTGGTCGGCACCACCAAATGCGGCGGCAATTCATTCTTGGGCTCCCAACGTTCCTTGGGTGCATGCAAGAAATTATTCAACGCCGTGGCCGCCGGCAAATCCAGTTTGCGCAGAGCCGTGCGGGTCAGCAAACGCTCGGCAATCCATGGATGTTGCCAAACCCGTTCAAGGAATTTCACGATCGTCTCACGCTTCCCGGTCGCGGGATCGATGGGACGATTGCGAAAATACTCGGGAGCTTCCGCCGGCAACGAACTGGAAGGCTGGCTGTTGATATAGCCAAGACAAGCCTGCAATCCCGAACGATTGGTGGCGGCAAGATCGATCAACTTGGTCACGGCCGCCGCAAGCGACTTGACGTGAGTGGCCGAAAGATTGCTGGCGCGCAGATAAGCGCGCAAACGATCGGTACCGCCCGCATCGTCGTCCTGATGAGTCATCGGCTCGGACGATTTTTCAGACGCCTTGTTGTTGGTCTTATCGTTTCCGGCCGGGGTATTTTTCTTACCTGCACGCTTGGCCTCGCTGGGGGCCGGCTGAGCAGATTTTTTCCGCGCGATTGCAGACTTCAAGGTCTTGTCCTTCGCTCGTTCGTCGGAGTCCGAATGCACCGACTTCGTTATGGATTTTTTGCTAACCATCCCAGAACCACTGTCCCATCAGCCTGTTGACCTTCGTCCGGGCGACGTGCTGATCGGCACCCTTGGTCGAAATACACAAAACGCGCACAATTCTCTCCACATAGCCGGCATCATTGTCCGCTCACCCGATCTGGGGATTGCCGCGCCAAATAGCAATGCCCACGACGACAATTGCCTTAGCTCCCCCCGAGACCGGGAGAACTTCTGTCATATACTCAAGGACTTGACCAATAAAAATTTCACCAGATCAGAATAAACCTCTGATAAACTCGCCTTTATTTGATCAGTTTGAATATTACATATTGTTATATTAATAATAACGTCCAAATTTTCACTGCAACCGGCACCTTCATCCCAATCAAAGGCATTTAATCACGGCAAGCAGCCCCAAATTCCTGCCCTGAGACAAGAACCACCTTCAGCTTCGGTAATATCAGCAGTCTATATCACAAACTCCTGCCAAAGTCCCGAAATTTATCCCGCCCCTCCCGCGTAATTACTATCCGGCTTCGTCTTCCGCCATGAAATTCGCCATCAACTGATCGAGTCGCCCTTGCAGCAGGCGTATCTCGGATTCGCGGTTTAACATCATAGCCAACCGCAGCGCCAACACCACCAATTCGATCGATCGCGGATAGCGCCCGATCGCCGCTGTCGCCGCCGCCAACGCCAGCATGGGTTGACCGGACAGATGCAGCATCTGCGCCTTGATCAAATTACCCCCCTCCGAGGGCGCCACCGCCAACTCGGTTTCCAACTCCCGCATCGCCAATTTGAAACCGGACCGCGTGCGGTCAAAGCACGCGTTGGAAGGATAATCGTTCGGCCCACGCTGAACGAGGATCACGTTGCGAAAAAAATGCACGCCGCTGACCTGATCGCCCCATTTGGTGTCAAGCGGCAGCCCTCCCATTGCGGTCACTTCGTCGGCGTGCATGGCGCGCACCAGACCGTTCATCCGCGCGACAATCGTACCGGCCCCCTCGGGATTGCCGCCATAATTGGGCCAAAACGCCGTTTGCACATCCTCGATGGCATAAATCCCATCAGGCGAAAGC
>JAJZHU010000246.1 GCA_021798375.1 Pseudomonadota bacterium
TTCCGATCGAGATCAAGAATGTGAACTCGATCCGCTTCGTGATGCAGGCGATCGAGATCGAAGCCAAGCGCCAGATCGCGATTTACGAAGATGGGGGCACGATCGATCAGGAAACCCGCTTGTTCGACCATGTGCGCGGCGAAACGCGTTCCATGCGCAGCAAGGAAGACGCGCATGATTACCGTTACTTCCCCGACCCCGATCTGTTGCCATTGGTGTTGGATGAAGCGTGGGTTGCCGACCTGAAGGCCGATCTGCCTGAATTGCCCGATGAAAAACATGCGCGCTTCATGAGCCAATATGGCCTGCCTTCGTACGACGCCGCCGTGCTGACGCTGGAACAGGCGACTGCCGATTTTTTTGAAAAAGTGCTCGAAAACAAACCCGTGGAGCCGCGACTGACGAAACTTGCGGCCAACACCGTGACCAGCGATTTGTTCTCGGCATTCAATCGCACCGGCACCAATATCCACAACAGCCCGGTGAGCGCCGAAAATCTGGGCGAATTGATTGCGTTGCAGATCAACAACACCATCAACGGCCGCATCGCCAAGGACGTGTTCGAGGAAATGGTCGATACGGGCGCCTCGCCCGGCGAGATCGTGGAAAAGAAGGGGTTGCGTCAAGTTACCGATACCGGCGCGATCGACGCCGCCGTGGCGGCGGTGTTGGCCGGCAACCCGGAAAAATTGGCCGAGTATAAGGCCGGCAAAGACAAGCTGTTCGTCTTCTTTGTGGGCCAGGTGATGAAGGCGATGCAGGGCAAGGGCAATCCCGCCTTGGTCAATGATGCATTGAAAAAGGCTTTGAGCTGAAATGAGATAGGGGGAGCGTCACAGGGCCATCGCATCTGGCCTGGCTCGATTGAGCTTCCCCTTCATGGATCCCTTTGAACCTTCAAGTTTGGCGAGAGTAAGGGCCGGCTTTCGCATCGCGGCGATGTTATCCGGCCCATGATCCTTGCGGTCTCTGTAGAGACTTTGCTGCCGATCGCCGCCACTTCTTGAAGCGAGGCCGCAAAACATCGCATGAAGCGGGTAAGGCCGGCCGTGAACGCCGTGGGGTCGAGCAACCGGAACACCCGGCCAAAGGTGTCGTGGCTCGGCATGCCATGCTTGAGGATGCGGCACCTTAACTGAATCCCATACCTGGAATCCAACCACCCACCGCGTCGCAAGCCTTTTTATCGGCAGGGATCGTCATACGCGATTCCGCTCGCTGTCATGCCTGCTTGCCGCGCTGGCGCACCGGGATTGCGCTGTTTGGCGCCAAGAAATTGGCTCCGCGCGTCGTTTCCGTCCGGTCAAGGAGGATACCCCAACGTTCGATCATCTCGGAATCCTGGGCCGGATTTCTCTTGACATTAGACTCATTTTGTAAGAAAAATCTCATTTTTGGTGCATTCGGTGTCATGGGCCAACTTGATCGACAACTCGGCGATAGATTGGTTAAACACTATAATCGCGGGCTGACCGAGCATGGCGATACGGCACAGGGCGCTTTGTGGCCCAATGAAATCGATCGCCGCACGCGCTTTGGCGTGATGCTGGATGTGATTGAAACATCGCCGGCAACTTCCATCGTGCTGTGCGATTTGGGCTGCGGCACGGGATCGTTGCTGTCGTATATTCGTGAACGCGGGTTGGAAAATATCACTTATATCGGGGTCGATTATTCCGCTGCCGCGTTGAAACTTGCCCGCGCTAAATTTCCCGGTGTGACTTTTATCGAGATGAATATTGCGGATCCGGATGCGGATTGGGATCGGATTTCCTGTGATTACTTGGTGTGTAATGGTGTGTTCACCGGAAAAATGGATATTAGCCATAAGGAAATGTGGCTGCTTTTGGAAAATACGATTAAAAACGCATGGTATCAGGTGCGCAGAGGGCTTGCGTTTAATGTGATGTCGAAAGTCGTCGATTGGGAACGCGACGATTTATTGCATGTACCGATGGATGATTCCGTAAGGCTGTTGCATGGCTTGGCTGGCCGCAACGTAAGGGTACGGGCCGATTATGGATTGTATGAATATACTTCATACGCGTTCAAGCTGCCTTCCGATTGTGTCGAGGCAACCGCGCCAGCCAGCGATTTTGTGCCGGTGCTGCGCCCGTTGTTGCCCAGTTGCGATCGTTTGCTTCCCTATCTGCGCCGCATTGATCGGGCGCGGGTTTATACCAACCACGGCCCCTTATTGGCCGAGTTGGAGATGCGGCTGTCTGCTCGCTTTAATCTGCCCGTTGAATCTGTTGTTTGTGCCAGCTCGGGCACGACAGCTTTGGTTGGGGCGATTTTGGCGACTGCAGGGCGCGCAACGGCAGAACGGCCATTGGCTTTGGTACCGGCATTCACATTTGCCGCAACGGCACTGGCGGCGGAGCAATGCGGCTATCGTCCTTATCTGGTCGATATCGATGAGGCGACCTGGGCGCTTGACCCCGACAAACTTGCGTTGCATCCCATGTTGGATCAGGCCGGAGTGGTCATTCCGGTCGCGCCATTTGGACGGACAATAGCGCAAAGCGGCTGGATGAATTTTCGCAACCGCACTGGCGTTCCAGTGGCGATCGACGCGGCGGCGAGCTTTGATGGCCTTACGCAAGAACCCCAGTCGTTTGTGGGCACGATTCCGATTTCACTTAGCTTTCATGCCACCAAAAGTTTCAGTGCCGGGTGTGGCGGGGCGGTGGTTTCATCCGATTGCGATTTGGTTGCCCGAGCGGGACAGGCCTTGAATTTTGGATTTTTCCATGGGCGCGAGTCGGAGTCCTTTGGAACCAATGGCAAGTTAAGTGAATATCATGCCGCTGTTGGTTTGGCTGAATTGGACGGATGGCACGAAAAATCTGCGGCAATGCGCACGGTGATCAATGAATACCGGGCATATCTGGGCGAAGCGGGGTTGGCGCATCGCCTGGTGGGGGCACCCGAGATCAGCGTGGGATATGTGTTGTTTCGCTGTGTTGATGCGGATGAGGCGATGCGTGTACGCGCCGGATTGCAGCAGCATGGAGTAGATCATCGCTTGTGGTATTCACATGGCTTGCAGCATCATTCGTATTTTTCGCAATTGAAACGCGATGATTTATCCATCACGGAAGCGGTCGCTCCGTGCTTGATTGGGTTGCCGATGGCGCCCGATTTATCGACCGGGCAGATTGCGCAAGTGGCGGCAGCTTTGTGCGCAAGTGTGAGGATGCCGTGAATATCGGTGCGCATGACAGCGTTACCGCGGTGATTACAAGTTGCGGGCGCTATGATCTGTTGCGACAGACGCTTGATAGTTTTCTGCTCTATAATAAATTTCCCATCAAACAAATGATCGTCGTTGAAGACGGAGGAGAAATTCCGGATATTATAAAATCTTCTTATATCGAACATCCGATGCTGTGGCTTTCTACCGGAAAACGGGTCGGACAAATTGCGGCGATTGATTATGCATACTCGCGAGTGAAAACCGAATATATATTTCATTGCGAAGATGACTGGGAGTTTTACAGGCCTGGATTTATAGAAAAATCTCTCGTTCTGTTAAGGGCACATCAAAAATGCCTCCAGGTCTGGATCCGTGGTTTCCATGACACTCAATATCATCCCGTTGAAGAAATGCTTTTTTGTGAGGGGGATGTTTTATGGAAAAATATGGCGCCGGATTTCGACTTGAACGGCGAGATGTGGCATGGTTTTTCGTTTAATCCCGGTTTGCGCCGTATGGCGGATTATGTGGCAATCGGTGGGTATGGGAAATATACAAAATATGATTTCCTAATCCCATGGCGCTCTGAAAATGTTATTGGAAAATTATACCGTTCGATGGAGTTCCACGCGGAGATCTTGGCCGACGATGACGGTGCCGGCTATGTTCGTCATCTTGGCCGTGGCAGACGTGTTGCCCCACCGGTTTTGGATCCACAGAAATGATCGCGATGTACCATAAAATTGATATTGTCAGCCCAACAATATGGTGGGCAACGCCGAGAAATTTATTGCGGCATATTACTCACCAGTCGGCAATATAGGCCACACTCGGCGCTTTGAAGAATGATCGGACCAGCGCAGGTAGGCGACGAATTTCGGCTAACTGAGCCTCGACCTTATCGAGCAACTTTT